>DAORCZ010000262.1:0-9241 GCA_035345735.1 Pseudomonadota bacterium
GATGGCGGTGTTGATGCCGATGACTTCGCCGTTCAGGTTGACGAGCGGTCCACCAGAATTCCCCGGGTTGATTGATGCATCGGTCTGCAGGAAGTCTTGATAGTTCCCGCCACGGTCGCCAATGCCCGAGCGTCCCTTGGCACTTATCACGCCAACGGTGACGGTGTGGTCCAGGCCGAACGGATTGCCGATGGCCATGACCCACTCGCCGACGGCCAGCCGTTCAGAATCACCAAGCGGAGCCGCCTTGAGGCTGTAACCCTTCCCCTGCACGCTGATGACAGCGAGGTCCGATCGCGGATCGGTACCTACGATCTTAGCCGGGAGCTCTTTCCCATCCTGGAACTGGACCTTGATCTCATCGGCGCCGCCGACCACGTGGTTGTTGGTCAGGATAAAGCCCTTGTCGTCGATGACGACCCCCGACCCGGCGCCACGCTGCAGCGGAGCCCCCATGTCCTCGTCGCTCTGGCCCTCTTCATCATCGTCCGGCCCGCCGAACGGCCCGCCGAAGGGAAACGGCATGTTTTGGTGGAACGGGCCACGCCGCATCACTCGCGACATTTTCTGCTTCTTGGCCACGCGAATGGCGACGACACTGGGCGAGACCTGCTCCGCCACCTGGGCGAAGGTTCGCGAGAGCCCACGGGCATCTTCTACCTGCCCCTTGCCCACCGCGGAAGCCGGCGAGGCGGTCGTCGTTCCCGTTGGTGACGCGGCAGGGGCCGTCACCATAGCGACGGAAGGGCCAGCCGCAGAAGCCGCCTGATCCCAGGTCACCTTGACGCGCGTGCAAGCCAGGGTGATGAGAGCGCCCGTCGAAAACAGCGCGATGCTGCGCCAAAAGCGCGTCTCTCGGAGTTGCGTTGCCATGTCCTATATCCTCCAGATCGAGTACAGAGAGCGGATCGTAGCGCGAAAGCTAATGACGACCAGTAAAACGCACAAGGCTTCCTCTGCATTCCTTGTGCCCGCGGCCCGTCGGCTACCGGTCAGCCCCCGGCGATTCATGCCCCCGGCCCCCGGTGCCCTGCCCCAGCATGTAAAAATAGATCCGCCCCATCGGAGCTAGACCATGTCAAACGCTGAAGCTTCCTCTTCCATTCCAAAGGCCCCTGGCCCGGCGCCCCTGCCACGGCGCAGTGGGTTTGTCCGCGTTCTCAAGATCGCCGGTGGCCTGCTCGGCAGCATCGTGCTGATCGGTGTGGCCGTGGGCCTGGCCGTCGACTTCGGGAGCCTGGTGGAAAAACAGATCGTGGCGCAGGGGCCGAAGCTTCAGGCCAAGCTCGGTCGGGGGCTGCGTGTGGGACGCGTGCGCCTGAAGCTCCTGCCCAAGATTCGTCTCGAAATTCGCGACATTGCTGTCGAGGCACAGCCAGGGACGACGGGGATCTTGGCGCAACCGCTTCTATCGGTGGGCTCGGTGCGAGCAAATGTGGCCGTCCTTCCCAGCTTGCTTTCGCTGGGACGCCGGGTCGAGGTCGACCAGGTAGAGGTGACGGACTTGCGGCTGCAGGTCGTGCGCACTGCCGACGGCAAGCTGTCGTACGAGGACATTCTAGAAAAGCTCGGAGATCAGCCCGAGAGCCCGCCGATGACGCAGGCCGAGATCGATCGTCTTGCCGGCTTCCTGCTTTCGCAGGCCGCGCTGGTCGATGCGGCGGTCTACTTCTACGATCTCTCGACGCCGTACGGTGCTGCCGCGCCGATCAAGATCGAGGGAATTCAGTTTGGGCTGCGCGACGCTCGCCTATTCTCGCCGTTCTCGCTGACGCTGGACATGGCCATCCTGGCGGCGCAGCGAAACTTTCATCTCGGGCTCACCGTGGGTCCGTTGCCGCCGGATCTGCAAGTGACCCAGCCGCTCTCGCTACTGCGCAAGGCGGAGCTTGAGATCCTGCCACTTGAGATCGAGCCGCTCCTGCGTTTCCTGCCGCCCTCGACGGGCATGGGCCTCGCTCGCGCCAAGCTCGAGGCCAAGCTCAACTTGGAGACTCCGTTGGAGTCCGGTCAGCTGAAGCTGAATGCGCTCTTCGCTGCTCGCGGGGTGGTTCTGGAACAGGGCGCCGGCGCACCTGCTTCGAGTCGTCGGGGGCAGGCAACGGACATCAAGCTCGAGTCGCAGCTGGGTGCGTCGCTGCTCACCGGGGATGTCAAACTCGACAAGCTGGAGCTGGCGGTCAATGACATGACCGTCTCATCCCAGGCCGATCTACGCAACCTGTGGACGAGCCCGGCGGTGCACATGCTCAAGCTCGGCTCGCGAGGGCTCTTGCTCGAAAAACTGGCCCGCGTCCTACCACCGGTGGCTCTCCCGAAAGACGCTGAGTTCAGCGGTCCGCTGGAGATCCGCGGTACAGCCTCGGGATCGCCAACCGCGGCCCAGATTGAGGTGGCCTTCGATCTAACACCCGCGACGCTGATGCTGCCTGCGCTGGCCAAACCGGCGGGGACGCCTCTCTCGCTGGAGTTCAAGGGGCAGGTCCAGGGAGCCGACCGCGGCGTTCTTATCGATCGCCTGGGGCTGACGCTCGGTCCGCTGGCGCTGCTGTTGCGCGGCCAGGTGCGCTCCGGGGATGACCTCGACCTCAAGGTGGATACCGGCACCATCGATCTTGATCGCCTTCTGCGGCTCTTGCCCAGCGTCGAAAAATCGGTGCCCAAGGGGAGCCGTATCGACGGTGATCTGCGAGTTTCAGGAAGCGTGAAGAAGAAGGGCGAGCAGCTAGATGTCCACAGCGAGGTGGCGATGAAGAACGCGCTCATCGATCAAGGCGAGCTGGATTTGCGGGGCGGAGCCACGCTGCAGGCGGATCTCCGGTCTACGCCAGCGAGTGCTGCGGTGAACGCTGACCTAGACCTGACGCCCGCTCAGCTGAAGCTTCCAGACACCATCGACAAAGATCGTGGTGTGCCGATGCGACTGCGAGCCCAGATCGAGCGAACCGCCAAAGTCGTTCACGTACGCCTCGCCGAGCTGACGCTGCCTGGCGGCGTGGTGAGGGTGAATGGCAAGGCCGACCTGGGGAACAACAACCTAGACGTCAAGGTGCCGTTGGTTGACCTCGACCTCTCGAAGCTGGCGCGGGTGCTGCCGGCCCTGAATCGCGGCAGCCTGGGTGGTCTGATGGACAGCAAGCTGCGCATTGCGCTCAGCGTCGACGGTAACCCCAACAAACTGGCCACGGTTCGCTCCCGGCTCGACGAGTTCACCATGAGTGTCGGGGGCGGAACGATCAAAGGCACGGGCGAAATCGTCGGACTGAACCAGCCGCGCAAGATCGCCTTCAACTTCAACGCCGATCGCCTCGATCTCGATCGCATCCTTGGTGACAAGAAGAGCGATGGCGACGGTGATAGCGAGAGCAAGAGCACTGGAGCCAGCAGCGCGCCAACCCCACGATGGATCAAACAGCTGGATCTCAATGGCCGGCTGCAGATCGATAGCGGCAAGTACAAGGGCGCCGCCGTTCGCGATTTCTTGCTCGAAGTCACGATGCTCGATGGGAAGCTCCTACTGAAGTCTCTCCGAGGGCAGGCGCTTGGGGGCAATGTGAGCGCCAGCGGATCGACGATTGACTTCGGACCGAGCCGCCCGCGCTTCAACCTGCGCGCCAAGCTCGATCGCATTGACATCGGGGATGTGCTGGCCCTGCGTGGAGGCGAGACGGCAAAGAAGGTCTCAGGACGCGGCACGATGGACCTCAGCGCCGATGGCAGTGGGCTCTCCTGGGCCGACATTGCACCTCGCATCACCGGCCAGCTGGGTCTCGGCCTCACCGACGGACATTTCGCCGGCGCTGGGCTAAGTCCACAGGTCGTGAACCCGCTTTTGAGCCAGATGAACAAGCAGTTTGCTCAAAACCCCGGCAATCGCGACATGACCATCCGCAACCTGCAGGCGCAATTCCGCATCGAGGGCGGGAAGCTACACACCAACACCCCCCTGCGCATCGCCACCGAGGAGGGCGCGCTGGCCTTATCCGGCAATATCGGGCTCGACAAGACGATGAACCTGACCGGGACCCTCGACCTCTCGCCTAAGACGATCTCGGCGGCGACGGGCGGCAAGGTGGTTCCGGACAGCGCGATTCCCGTCGGCCTGCGAATCGGCGGCACCATGACCAACCCTCAGCTTCAGCTGACCGACCTCCCGCGAACCATCGCAGCGCTGCTGCAGGCAGTAGCGCGCGGTCGGGGCGCTGAGCTCCTCAAGAGCCGCGGTGGATCGCTGCCGGCGGGTCTGGGGGGAACCGGCACCGGTGCGCCTCAGCTCCCCGTCAACATCCCCGGCATTGGGCAGCCGCAGCCTGCTGGCCAGCCGGCCCCGCAGCAACCGTCGCCAGCCCGTATCCAGGAAGGTCTGCGCGGCCTCTTTGGGCGGTAGTCCACCGACCTCCCTCCCCTTCGACCTCGCACCAGCCTCCGCCTCGCCGGTCCCCCCGACCTCGCCGAAACCGAAACATCGAGCAGAAAAATTCACAGCCCCCGAGGCGCGTGCTACTCGTCAAAGTCTACGCATGTCGCGTCGTCGCTCTTCCACCTCGACAACGCTGCGCATTCTGTCCGATCTTCGTCTCCTGCCCCGGCTGGGGCGCCATGCGCGAAAGCGGGCTTCTGGCTCTTCTTTCCGCTCGGGCCTGGGGAGTAAGTCGCGGCGGCTGCGCAGCTCTGTCCCCTTTTGGCGCCGCTACCGCACTCCGGTGACGGTCGGCGGCATTTTGGCGGTCCTCGCCGCTGTGAACCTTTACGTTCTTTACTACCGCACCAACACGTCGGTGCCGGCGCTCATCGACCTGGCAAATACCGGACGACGTGCCGCGCTTAGCCCGCGACTCCAGGGGCCGGCAGGCACTCCTCCCGTCCCGGCCCGTCAGCTTCGTCGTGGACGCAACCTGCCCGCCCTGCCCGACTACCCCCGAGTCACCGAGGTAAAGCTCAAGGAGCATGAGCCCTTGGCCGCCGTGCTGCGCAGCCAGGGCATCGGCGGCGTTACCTCCGACGAGCTTATGGCTACGCTGCGCCCGTTGCTCGACCCGGGTGGCATCGGTCCCAAACAGACACTTACCTTTTTCTACGACAGCGACGAAGCCCTGTCGGCCGTCGACTACCGGCTCACCGACAGCATGGGCTACCACCTGGAGCGCGTCGCGACCGGCAGTACCGAGCGCTTCGTCACGCATCGCCTGGAACTACTCCTTGAGCGCAAGCCGCAGCTCGTTTCGCTGGAGCTGACACGCGACGGCGATCTGGCGGGTGCCGTGGCCCAGGCGGGAGAACACCCGGCTCTGGCGAGTCGGCTGGCCGAAGTGTTTGCCTGCGATCAAGCACTCGCGCTCGATGGCCGGGCTGGCGACAGGCTGCGCGTGCTGATTGAAAAAATCCGCATCGGCAGCACGTTCTACCGCTACGGACGCCTGCTCGCCGCCGAGTATTTGCCGCGCGGCCGAACCCGTCCCGACACGGGCCGCCCAACCAGCCTGCGCGCCTTCCTCAGCCCTCAGGCCTACGCATCTTTGGAAAATGCAGGGGCGGCCCCCGGTGCAGCGCTGCACTACTACACCGAGTCGGGCGAAAGCCTGGCCCGCGCGCTCTGCCGTGCCCCCCTGCAGCTCACACGTCCGGCAGAGACAACGCAGGGAGTCGCGCCGACATCTGCATCCAAGGCCATCCTGCATGCGGATCGCACAAAGCTCGCTGCCGACTACGCCGCCGCCGCGGGGACGCCAGTACTGGCGGCAGCAGCCGGCCGAGTGGTGTTCCGTGGCAGTCGGAGCCCCGGCGGCCTGACACTCGTCCTTGCCCACGCCGGCGGTATCGAGTCCTCGTACCAGCACCTGAGTCGCTTTGCTAAAAATCTGAAGCAAGGGCAAAGCGTGCGCCTCCGCCAGGTGATCGGCTACGTTGGTCAGACTGGGCTCTATCCTGCGGGGCCGCTGTCGACGCAGCCACATCTGCACTTCACCGTGCGCGTTGCGGGTAAGATCGTCGATCCGCTGCGCTTCCGGCCTGCACGATTGCCGACGCTGCCGGTTCCGCAGCGTGGCGACTTCAATGAACAGGTGGCGGACTGGCTGGAACGGCTGTCGCAGCCGGATCCGGCTGCCGAAGCCCTGGCCGAGAACCGCGAGCGACTAGCCATCCCCTAGACACGCAAGATTGTGCGGGGAGTTGCGCAACTCCTGGCTTCACCGGCCGATGACCTCCTACCCGATTCGTTCCCCCTGGAGGTCCTATGGTTCCCTGTTCACGTTCACACTCACATCCATCTCCTCGCGGATTGCGAAGACGTTGCCTGGAGAGAGAGCGGCTGCGCTTGGCAACTGCGCTGATCTGCTGGGTAGCCTCGCTGTGCAGCTATGCCGATCGCGCGCTTGCTGAACCGACCAGCAGCTCGCCGTGGAGTGAGCTGGCTCGCATTCAGCGTCAGGCCCTGAGGCAAAACGGCCTCGATCGGCAACAGCTTCACGAACAGAGCGTACGCTTGCGTCTATCCGCCCTCCTGCCTCAGGTGCGGGCCAGCTGGGGCAGAGGCACTCAGTGGGCGTACTCCCCGCGCAGCGAGAGCCTAAGCGAGCTCGTTCCCGATGGTGATCGCAGTAGCTACTCGATCTCGATGTCGTGGGATCTCGGGCGCCTGCTCTTTGCAACCCCAGAGCTGGCCCTCAGTCGCGAAGCCGTGCGGCGATCTGCTCAACGAACACAGCTACTCTTGCGCATCTCGACCGTATATCTCCAACGCTGCCGGGCAGCAGCAGGGGAGCAGGCCGCACGTCCGGCAGACAGCCCGCGAGTGCACGAGACGGCGGCGCTGGATTTGGTGCTGTCAGCGCTGATCGGAGACGAAGCCCGTCCGTTCCGCATCGCCCATTGCCCCAGCGAGCGGATCGACCCGACTCCTCTCACGGAGGCCCTGCGACTGCCGCTGCCGACGCCGTCCCTAAGCCTGGATGATCGGCTTGAGCCAAGCGCGGAAGACAGCGGCGAGCGCTAGCGGGCAGCTCAAGTCAGCGCTGAGCCGTGGCCACCGCAGACCGAGCACCCGTCACCTACTTGAGCTTCAACTTCACCGGTGACAGGGTGACGCGCACACTCCGCCTGCCGTGGTCTGCCTTGAGCTCGCGATAGCGCAGTGTCTTGCTCACAAAGCCTGGCGCGGCAACCGTGCACGATACCCCTTCAGTCACCGATAGCTGACAGCTCCCACGGCATCCAACGTGACTGCGCTTGCACGTAACGGTCGCGGGTGCCGCCTTGGGCTCGATGCTAAAGCGCACCGAGACTGCCCTCGGCCCCTTCGGCTTGACCTCGTCCTTGCCGGTCTCGGGCTTGCCTGGCTCAGCGACTGGCTCCGGCCCTTCGACGGCCTCAGGTGTGCCAGAGTCATCACCGCCATCGCTGGTTCCTTCCTCGCTCCCTCCCGCCTCACCGAGGTCAGTCAGCGACGGAGAAGCGAGGTCAGCGACGAATGGCACCGCCAAGTCGGGAAGACGAGGTGGAGGCATGGCCGGCCCTGGCGAGCGCAAGTCAGGTACGGCTGCTGGCCCCGGTCCCGGCCCTGGCACGATGGTGGGGCGAGTCAGCAGCACAAACGCCAGCACAAGGAGGGCACTAATTCCACCGCCAATGCCGCCCCAGTACAGCCAAGGGCGCTCGATCGACGGATGCGAGCGAGCAGCTAGTGCTTCATTGGCCCCGCTGGTCTTGGGCGACAGGAGCTGCTCTTCCGCCAGCAGCGCCTGTTCGAGTGCCGTCATATTTGTAAAGCGGTCGCCGGGCTTCTTCGCCATGCACCTGAGGACCACGGCTTCCAGCGACGCCGGGATGTTCATTTCGGGGCGAAGTTTGCGGGGGGCCTTGGCTGTCTTATAGACGTGCTTATAAATCAGCGTCGCTGTCGACTCACCTTCAAAGGGCAGCTGAGCGGTCAGGAGCTCATACAGGATGCAGCCCAGCGAGTACTGATCGCTCCGCGCGTCGGTGTCTTGCCCCGTGACTTGCTCGGGCGAGATGTATTCCGCCGTGCCGACAACTGTCCCATCCTGCGTCAGCCGCTGACCGGCTTCGATCTTGGCGAGTCCAAAATCGACGATTTTGACGACGTCTTTTTTGCCCTCGCGCTCGACCAAGAAGATATTGTCGGGCTTGAGATCGCGGTGGATGACGCCTTTCTCGTGCACCGCCTGCAGACCCCGAGCAATCTGCGCCCCAATCCGGCAGACGCGCACGGGCTCCGTCGGGCCGCGGTTGACCAGATCGGTCAGGGTCTCGCCGTCCAGGAACTCCATGACCAGATAGGCGTGGCCAGAGATCACCCCGAAGTCGCTGATGCCTACGACGTTGTTGTGATTCACGGAGGACGCGCTCTGGGCTTCCTGTACGAAGCGCTTCCATGCCGCCTCGTCGTGGGCCTTGCGCAGCACCTTGACGGCGACTGACTTGTTCAGGACGACATGGCGTGCGCGATACACAACGCCCATGCCACCTTCGCCCAAGCGCTTCTCAACCAAGTAGCGGTTGTCGATGGTCTTGCCGATCAGCGCTTCATCGCCGAAGAAGCTATCTTTCTTCTCGCTGCTCAGAGCCGCCCTCCAAGCAGCGTGCCGCCTCCCAGGCCAGGGTCAACTGCGACCCCGGCCCGACTGTCAGCAGACGCCGGCTTCGGCCCGAGCAGCGCCCGCCCCGAGCGCTGCCGTTGCCAATCGACAAGGATTAGCGCGCTTGTACCAACGGCAAACACGGCGGTAATGCCAATCAGCACGCGCGCGGCGATGGCGTGATTCTGCTGGCTGCGGATCTGCTCATTGAGCACCGTGAGGTCGGCTGCGCTACTCACCGTGCACAGGTGGTCCGGACACCGACTGGCCAATGACTGCGCATCGCTGAGCGCTAGTGCCCCAACCACCGTGCTTGATAGCAGCAGCGCACCGGTCACGCCGATGGCGCTCCAGGTCAGCGGATGCGGAAAGTAGCGACCGGAATGAGCGATCGCCGACTCAGACCCCGGCACAGTCAGTTCCTCTCCAGACTTGACCGCAAGCTTGTACTCCTTGCGACCCGTCTCGCTGGTGAGCAGCAGCACGTGTGGACCAGGACTGACCTGCACACGTTCGGCTCGCTGTGCCGCGTCAAGCTCCTCGCCATCGAGCGAAACCTGGGTCCCGACGGGCACCACGATGCGCAGATAGCCAAGCTGTGCTCGGAGCAGGCCTTCGAGTCTCTCGACGTCCGCGAGTTGCTG
>DAORCZ010000263.1:0-5208 GCA_035345735.1 Pseudomonadota bacterium
AGCGCGGGGCCGGCTAGCGCGCCGACCCGGCGAATCGGCGTTTCGCTGCGGACCAGCTCAGAGATCGAGTGGGCACGCAGCCCGCCATGGCCGCCATGACCCGACCTGCCCGGATCCCCAATGGGCGTCGGCGTAGAACCGGCTTCCGGCGTCACCAAGTTGCCGATGGCGTGCACCAGCATCTGTCCACCGTGTAGCTGCAGAGCAGCGCTGCGCAGAAGCGGTCGCGCTGACACCGCAGGCACCGCGAGCACGATGAAGTCGATCTGCGAGAGGCTAGTCAGCTCTTCGGGCGAGAGGCCGGAGCTAGCCGCCATGTGGACCAACCGAATGATGCGCTGCGGTTCGTGATCGGCGACCAGTCGCAGGTGCCGGGCGAGGGCCTTGGCCCAGCGCCCACCGCCAAGGACCGCTACAGAAACTGGCGCGGCAGTCATGGCAGCACCCCCAGCGAGTCGATGCGATTTTGGTAGTAGTACAGGATCTGGCGGTCGCCGAGGGCGAGCTTGCCGTCGGCGGTGCGCAGGATCGCGGGCTCGCTGTGGTAGCTGGCAAAGGCGCTGAGTGCGGCCTCCAGCACCTCGCGAGCTGAGCCGCGGGCGTGCGGACCCAGCAGGTGACCGCGTGCCCGCAGGCGCTCTTGAAGCTTCTCGATGTCAGCCAGCACCGCGCCCTCTTCCAGCACCAGATCGAGCGGCTGGCGCAGCCGGCGATATAGGTCCAGGCCGGGCAGCGCGACGTCGAGATAGCGCCACGCGACGGAAGCCAGGAGCTGCGTGGGCATCAGCACGGTGTCGCGTCGATAGCCGCGGGTGATCGCAAGCCCGGTGTCGTTCATGTATTCGGCGTCGCGCTGCGGCACGATCTGCGGCACGCCGCGTACCCAGAAATAGCGCGACAGATCGATCGGTTGGCCGTGCGGCCCCAGCGAGTGCCCCTCTTCATCCACCGGATTGCCCAGCACGTCGAGCGGTGCGCCAAAGCGAATCACCACTGCACCCGCGTGCGTCACGGTCGAGCGCACAAACTGCACCATGCGCTTGAGCTGCGTGGACTCATCATCATCGATGATGAAGCGCGACTTGCCGGTCTCGCGCAGGTAGTCGGCGATCAGCGTCTCGGCTTCCAGCACGAGCTGCATATTGATCGTCACCGGCACGATGTAGATCGGCGGAATCGGCGGGCCAGAGGCGGCACCGGTGATGCGGCGATAGCGTTCGACCGTCGCGGACAGCGTCGTACCCAGCAGGCCGAGCTTCAGATGATGTTCTACCCGGCCCGAGCGCGAGCGCGTGCCGCCGGGGAAGAACATCGAGTGATAGCCGCGCTCTAAGATGACCTGCGAGTAGGTCTTGAGGACGTCTTTGTACACGTCGTGACGGATGCGGCGATCGACGCGATACGCGCCGAGGTTGCGCATAAAGAACCCGAGCACGGGATTGGTAAACAGGTTCTTGCCCGCGCCGTACGTCGTCGGGGGCAAGTTGGCACGCTGCAGCGCATAACCCATGACCGGTGAGTCGAGGTTCGACAGGTGCGTCGGCACGCAGACCAGCGTGGCCCGTCGCGCCAGGCGCTGAAGCTGCAGCAGCGCACCTTCGACTTGCAGGCGCTCGTGCAGCAGAGCCAAGAGCTTGCTCGGCTGCACGACGTGCGAGGCGATGTCGCGTACGCTCTCAGGCGTTAGCAACAGCCCGAGCACCGGTGGCAGGAGCTGCGTCGCTACGCCATACACGGGCGGGCTGAAGCCGCCGGCGACGTCCTCGGTGAAGCCGTGCACGACCTTGGCAAGCTGATCGAGCAGGGCCGGTCGTTCGAGTCCGCCGAGGTGGCGCCACAGCCGTTTCCACTCGCCCAGGCTCTTGACCTCTTCCTGGGCGGAAGACTCGGACAGCCGGCGAATCTCGTGCAGACAGGTGTCGTTGAGGATGTACTCGGGGGCGCCGCGCAAAAGGACGGCCTGCAGGGCTCGCTCGGCAGTCTCTTTGACAATCGCCGAGCGCTCTCGCGGGAAGCGCAGCAGGGGAAAGTCGTGGTTTCGGTTTGACACAGCCGCATTGTACAAGGCCGGCATGGCTGCGCGGGAAGCGCAAACTCGGGGGGGCTGCGCGCAAGAAAAGCGGGCCCCGCACGACGAGCGGTAACGATATACTGCCGCCATGGCTGGATCTGGTGCTCGCGACAGTCAGGGCATGGTCTCGGAGATCAACGTCACTCCGCTCGTCGACGTCATGCTGGTGCTGCTGATTATCTTTATGGTTGCCGCGCCGATTGCGACGACCGGTGTGCCGGTGGCGCTGCCTAAGGGTGAGACGCAGACCATCGAGAGCGAAGAGAGCAAGCTGATTCTCACCATCCCCGCCTCGTTCGCGCAGGACAGCGCGGTGTATCTCGGCAAGAACCGCATTCCCTTCGCCGAGCTAGAGACCAAGCTCAAGACCAACGACAAGCTGCAGACCGAGCGCGAGATGTACATCCACGCCGACGGGCAGCTTCGCTATCAGGATGTCGTGACGGTGATGGCCGTGGCGTCGAAGGCGGGGGCGGAAAAGCTGGGTCTGATCACCGATCCTCTGTCGAGTCGCGAAGAGGCGGCGCCCGCCAAGCCATGACGCAAGCCACGCTGCCACCGCCGAATCGTCGTCGCGCGCTCGATCGCCAGAGCCTGCTGGCTGGCTTGGGCTTGGCGCTGCTCATCAACGGCGGGGGGCTGGGGGCGCTTTACTACGTCAGTCGTCACCCCACGCCGAGCCACAGCAAGCAGAACGAGGTCTACGTCGACGTCAAGCTGATGCGCTTTGGCAAGAAGCGCGACCTTTCGTTTCTGCCGCACAAGGAAGCCACCCAGGCGCCGGACAAGAACAAGATCAAGGTCACCGACAACCCCGACAAACCGGTGCCCAAGGACAAACCCAAGGAGCCGCCGAAGCCCAACCTCTCGAAGCTCGACGAGGCGCTCAAGAACCTCAAGGTCGAGGATGATCGACGGGGGGCGACGGAGGAGGGGGATCCCAACGGCGTGCGGGGCGGCACCGCAGCCGAAGCCAGCGGCGATCCCTACATCCAGGCCATCATGGCTGCCGTGGTCTCCCGCTGGACGGTGCCGACCATGCTGTCGCCGGGGGAACTCTCGCGGCTGCAGGCGGCGGCCTGCCTCAAGATCGACGACGACGGGCGACTGATCGAGTTCCGCATCACCGAGCCCTCGGGCAATAGCCTGTTTGATGGCAGCCTGCTCTCGACGCTGGGTAGCATCAAAGAGCTGCCCAAACCGCACGGACCGTTCGCGCGCGCGGCTCGGTCGGGCAAGCTGTGCCCGTTCTTCTCCAAGCAGTAGCGGCTAGAGCCACGCTCGGTACGCGAACCACAGCGACAGCGCAAAGCCCAGGATCACGACGAAGATGCGCAGGCGATTGGGGTCGATGCGCTGGGCGAGGCGGGCCGCCAGGTAGCCGCCAAGCAGCGCGCCGGCCGCGATGGCGAGCATCGGCTTGAACTGCACCAGTCCCTGCCAGACAAACGCCACGGTGGCGACGACGTTCACAATCATCGCCAGCCACATCTTGAGGGCGTTTAGCTGGTGCAGATCGCCCTCGATGAACAGCCCCATCAGCGCCAGCATCAGGATGCCCATCGCTGCCCCGAAATAGCCGCCGTAGACACAGATCAGAAACTGCCCCAACACTGCCAACCACACTGGCACGCTCCGCGCACCGGCGGGGCGCAGCCACGGACGCAGAGCCAAAAGTAGCGTGGCCAGCAGCACCAGCGCCGGCACCACGCGAGCAAAAAGCTGCTCAGAGGTGATGGCGAGCAGCCACGCACCGACTAGCGAGCCGAGCGCGCTCGGCAGTGCCAGAAGGCCCAGATAGCGTCGCGTCTTGTGTAGCTGCGAGTAGTAGCCGAGGGCGCTGCCCAAGCCACCCAGCCACAGCGCCGCCGAGCAGGTGGCGTTGGCGTGCAGTGCCGAGGCGCCAAGCGCGATCTGCGCCGGAAAAGCGATGAGCGATCCCCCCCCGGCCAGGGCATTCATCGATGCAGCCAAGGCTCCGACGACAAATAGCACGGCCATGGCGAGCGGTTCTGGCACGTCTCCCCCCTTTCGTTCGACCTGATGTCTGCGGCGGTCCGCCGAGCGGAGTGGGCCGCTCGCTAGCTGGCTGGGCCGGTGCCGCCGGCCGGTGATTTTCGCAGCACGCGGCGCAGTACTTTGCCGCGATCCGACCGCGGTAGAGCCGTCACAAATTCGATGCGCTGCGGCACCTTGTAGTGTGCCAGTCGGCTCTTGCCGAACGCTACCAGAGACTGGGCTAGCTCCGAGGTCGCCTGATGTCCGCTCCTGACCACCACGAAGGCCAGCCCCTTGACCAGCCCCTCGGCATTTTCTTCACCGACCACCGCGACTTCGACAACCGCCTCGTGTTGCAAAAGGACGCCTTCGACTTCCAGCGGCGAGACAAAGATCCCGCCGAGCTTCAGCAGATCGTCGGCGCGGCCATCGTAGTAGAAGTAGCCCTCGGCATCCCGGTGGAACAGGTCGCCAGAGACCACCCAGTCGCCGCGCAGCGTCTTTTTGCTCGACTCGTGCGCCTGCCAGTAGCACAGCGCTGCCGAGTCGCCACGTATCCAGAGCGTGCCAATCTCACCCACCTCAGCATCGCGGCCCCACTCGCTGCCATCGTCGCGTACGACACGAGCGCTGTACCCCGGCACCAGCCGTCCCAGCGAACCGGGGCGCACCTCGCCCAAGCGATTGCTGATGTAGATGTGGAACAGCTCGGCCGAGCCAATTCCGTCGAGAATCTCGACCCCATAGGCGCTCACGAAGCGGCGATAAAGCTCCTCTGGCAGGGCTTCACCCGCCGACAAGACGACGCGCAGGCTGCCCAAGCTGCGGCGGTGCTGCGGATCGGCTTCGAGCATCCGGCTCATCGCGGTCGGGACGCCAGTGAGCACCGTGGCGTGATGGCGCTCGATCAGCTCGAACAGCCGCTCGGGCGACCAGCGATCGCGATACAGAACCGTCCTAGCCCCGACGGCAAACGGGAACAGCAGGTTGGTCCCGGTGGCGTACCCGAAGTAGAGCTTGGGTACCGACAGCGTGATGTCGGTCTCGGCGATGTGCAGGATCTGCTTGGCGTAGCACTCGGTGTTGTAGGCAAAGTCGTGGTGAAAGTGCACCGCCGCCTTCGGCTTTCCCGTCGAGCC
>DAORCZ010000263.1:5308-9206 GCA_035345735.1 Pseudomonadota bacterium
TGTAGGCAAAGTCGTGGTGAAAGTGCACCGCCGCCTTCGGCTTTCCCGTCGAGCCACTGGTAAACAGCCAGACCGCGGGATCGTCTTTGCTGGTGGGGTAGGTGGAGCGGCGCGGGCCTTCGCAGACGTCGTCCCAGGTCAGAAGCTCGATGCCCGAAGGGGGGCTGGACAGGGTCACACCAGTGCCGGCGGTATCGACGACGACGATGACGCGCAGACAGTCGATGGCGTTGCCCGCCGCGCCAAGCTGCGGCACCAAGCGAAGGTATAGCGCCGCATCCACAAGCAGCGCGCGACAGCGGGTGTAGCTGAGGTAGCCCAAGTAGTCGCCATCAGCGAGCTCGGGATTGACCATGGCGACGACCGCGCCGGCTTTGACGACCCCAAAGAAGCTGGCCGCAAACTCGACACAATCCCACATGCCGATCAAGCAGCGATCTTCGGGACGAATACCGGCCTGCCACAGCGTCCCTGCGACGGCTTCGGCCAGATCGGCGACCTGGCTGTAGCTGTATTCGCCACGTTCATCAATGACCGCAACGCGCCCGCCGCGCCCTTCGGCGATGCGGCGATCCAGGAAGTACTCCGCCAAGTTGAACGCCTCTGGGAAGGCGGGCGGAAGCCTCTCTTCGGTGACAGACATGGGCGCAGCATATCAAAGTCAGCCGGCGCAGGCGGCGTGACGGCGGCGGGCGGCTTGTGTCATGCTGCGGCGCATGTCTGTGTCCGCCGCAAGTCCCGGGTTCGCCGGAGTGCAAGAGGTGCTCGATCGCTTCACCGCGCAGGGTTATGTCGCCGACAAGCGCATCGCCACCGCGGTGTATTTGGCCGACCGCTTGGAAAAGCCGCTGCTCGTCGAAGGACCGGCCGGCTGCGGCAAGACCGAGTTGGCCAAAGTGATTGCCGCCGCGCTGAACCTGGAGCTGATCCGTCTGCAGTGTTACGAGGGCCTCGACGAGCCCAAGGCGCTGTACGAGTGGGCCTATCCCAAGCAGCTTCTTTATACCCAGATGCTGCGCGACAAGATCAGCGAGCGCTTGGCCGGCACAACCAGCCTGCGCGACGCGGTGGAGCGCATTGCTGGCGAGGAAGATGCCTTCTTCTCCGAGAAGTTTCTGCTGCCGCGACCGCTCCTGCGGGCCCTGCGATCGGAGCGACGTCCGGTCCTTTTGATCGACGAGGTCGATCGCGCGGAGGCCGAGTTCGAGGCCTTCCTGCTCGAAGTCTTGTCCGACTTTCAGGTGTCAATTCCCGAGCTCGGCACACTGCGTGCCCACCAAGTTCCGATCGTGATCCTGACCTCGAACAACGCGCGCGAGATGACCGATGCGCTCAAGCGTCGCTGCTTGTATCTGCACGTTGGTTTCCCCGATCCCGAGCGCGAACAGGCCATCGTCCGCACCCGCCTGCCGCAGGCCCCGCAGGGCTTGGTGGCCGAGGTGGTGCGGGTGATTCATGCGCTGCGCAAGCTCGATCTGAAGAAGGACCCGAGCATCGCCGAGACGCTAGAGTGGGTGCGGGCGCTGACCTTGCTCAATGCCCAGACGCTGGATCGGGCGCTGGTTGATGAGACGCTGAACGTCGTCCTCAAGTACGACGGCGATCTTGAGCGGGCAGGGGAGAAGCTCGGCGAGATCTTGACGCCCAAGGCCGGTCGCAGCGAGTCGCCACCCGCTCGCTAGGGCCCTGGCCCTTAGGCCCGGCGTGGCAACAGATCGTCGAACGTCAGCTGCCGTTGTCGCGACAGGGCTTCGCGTTGACGATCGAGCACCAGATCGATGCCCTGGCGAATGTACTCGGCGACGGGGACTCGCGTCTGCTCGTGCAGACGCTTGAGCGCCTGATCCTGTTCCTCGGTGATGTAGATCGTCGTCGAGACCTTGCGGCGCGACATGGGCTCAGAATACATGAGTCTGCATTGTGTGGTAAGACGCCCGATGTGCAGGCGCGCTCGTTTTCGCAAGCAGACGCTCAACAGGAGTCAGGGCAGTCAGCGGACGGCTCTGCCTCTTCGGATTCGCCGGGCCTGGGAGCGCTAGGCAAGGGGCAGCGGCGAGCGCTGCGCTGGTTGTGGGGGCTGACGCTTGCGCTGATCGCTCTCAACGCCCTCCTGCTGCGTGGCTCTTCCTCTGGCGCCGCGCTGCCTGTCGCGGGTTCTTCCGGGCACGCTCCGCTTCGCGTCGGCTTGGTCTTTGACGTCGGGGGGCGGGGCGACAAGTCGTTCAACGATGCTGCATTCCGCGGCGTGGACCGCGCGGTTCGCGAGCTTGGCATCTCGGCCGAGTTCATCGAGCCCGGGGAGGGGACGGATCGCGAGTCCGGGCTGCGCCTGCTCGCGGCTCGCGGCTTCGACCTGATCATCGGCGTCGGCTTTGTCTTTTCCGATGACATGCTGATGGTCGCCAAGGACTACCCGCAGCGCCGCTTCGCCAACGTCGACTACGCCAAGTTCGACGAGCACGGCTTCGTGATGCCGCCGCGCAACGTCGTGGCCCTGAAGTTTCGTGAGGAAGAAGGCAGCTATCTCGTCGGTGCAGTGGCCGGTCTTGCCACGCGCAGCCACGTCGTCGGCTTCGTCGGCGGCATGGACATTCCCCTCATCCACAAGTTCGAAAACGGCTATCGCCAGGGCGTGCTCGCGGTCTGCCCAGACTGTCGCGTCCTCGTCGGATATGCCGGCACCAGCGGCGATGCGTTCAAAAACCCGACGCGCGGCAAGGAGCTGGCCTTGGCGCAGTACGCCGCCAACGCGGAGGTCATCTTCCATGCCGCGGGCTCGACGGGACTTGGGGTCTTTGAGGCCGCCCGTGAGCGCGGCGCGCGGGCCATCGGCGTCGATGCCGACCAGTGGGACGAAGCGCCTGGCGTCATCCTGACGTCGATGATCAAGCGCATCGATGTCAGCGTGTTTGAAGTCATCGCCGACCTCCAGCGCGGCCGCTTCGAGGGCGGTGTCCGCATCTTTGGCTTGGCCGAGGGCGGGATCGACTACGTCTACGACGAGCCGAGCCGCGGCATGATCCCCCCCGCAAGCCGCGAGCGAGTCGAAGTTCTGCGACGGCAGATCATCGCCCGACAGATCCAGGTCGATCCCGAGCGCGGACCCGAAAAAAACCGGGAGGGCTCGCCATGAGCGCCGTTGAGAAGGCAGCGGGCCTGGCCACCGGGGTGGTGGCTGAGCATCACTTGCTGCCGTCGGGAATCTTGCCGTCGGCGACGCTGCCGGCGCTGTGTGAGCTGCAGTCAGCGACGGTCTGCTACGGCCCGCGCGTGGCGAATCACGCGATCTCGCTCGCGGTTCGGCCGGGTGAAGTTGTGGCGCTGCTCGGCGAAAATGGGGCCGGCAAGTCCACGGCGCTGCACGCCCTCTATGGCCTGGTGCGGCTGACTGCTGGGCAGGTTCGCTACAGTGGCCGGGCGCTACAGGCGACGCCAGAGCAAGCGATTGCCGGGGGCATTGGCCTGGTCAGCCAGCACTTTCTTTTGGTACCGCCCTTGTCGGTCGCCGAAAACATCGTGCTGGGCCGCGAGCCGCGCCGGGCGGGGATCTTCTTCGACCGTGCGCGGGCCGAGGCCGAGGTGCTGAAGCTGGCCGACGCCTACGGGTTGTCGGTGCACCCCCAGCGGCCGCTTTCTTCGCTTTCCGTCGGCGAAGCGCAGCGAGTCGAGATCCTAAAAGCGCTCTATCGCGGCGCCCGCGGCCTGCTCCTTGACGAGCCGACGGCGGTGCTGACGCCGCCCGAAGCTATTCGCATGCTGCGCGCCCTTCGCGAGCGCTTCGTCGGAAAGGGGCGTGAGCGCGGTCTGCTTATCGTCACCCACAAGCTCGATGAAGTCCTGGAAGTCGCCGATCGCGTGGTGGTGTTGCGAGGCGGTCGTGTGGTCGCCGAGGTGGCCC
>DAORCZ010000264.1:0-3148 GCA_035345735.1 Pseudomonadota bacterium
GCGCAGCAGCACGGCTTGCTGCTCGGGCTCTTCGGAAAGGACGCGAAAGCGTGGGTTGTCGGGCGCGGGGATGGTCTTGTAGCCGTAGGGCACGCGACCGAAGTGATAGCCCAAGCGTCGGATGTGGCGGATGGCTTCGCGCGTGCGCTCGCCCGTCGCCTCGCGCTCCATCTGGGCAAAGACCAGCAGGATGCCGACGAGCGCCCGGCCCAGCGAGGAGTCGAGACGGATCGACTCACGGATCGCCACCAGCTCTTTTTCGCCGCTCTTGAAGTAGCGCTCGTAGAGCTCGCAGAAGTGTTTGATCGATCGGCTCAAGCGATCGAACTTGAGCACGATGAGCATGTCCGCGCCGCGGTTCAGCGTGGCCAGTGCTTCCTGCAAGCCGGGACGCTGATCCTTGCCGCCTGAGATGACGTCTTTGCAGACGCGAACCAGGGTGTAGCCATGCGCGGAGCAGTACTGCTCGATCGCCGCCACCTGCGCATCCAGAGACAGGCCATCTGCTGCCTGCATATCGGTCGACACCCGCACGTAACCTACGGCACGCCGCATACCAATATCGTCGCGAAAACGCGACCTTAGGGCAATCCTGTGGGCACAGCCGCTGCGACGGCATACAGCGCCAGTCAGTGTGGTGGATCGTCTGCACGGACTTACAACAGAGCCATCGCGGCGTTCCTGCCATGTAGCGAGAATCGCTGCGAAAATCGGGGGGCTGTCCTGCAAAACCCAGTGGATCGCCGGGAGACCCCAGGGCACGATGGGAATGTGCCGCACTCTGTTTCCTATGATCGCGTGCTGCAGGAGCTGAACGCACTCCGCCGGGCGTCGCAGCGGCTGTCGCAGTGCTTAGAAGACAGGCTCGCTGCTGCGGGGGAGCCGGCTCCCTTCACGGGGGCTTTTGCCGAGGGTGTTCCCGAGTCTGCGGCCGCTCCGCGCCATTCGGGCTCGCAGCTCGCACGTCTGCGCCGCCGAGGAGTTCACTGATGCGTCCCAAGCTGCCGCCGCGAGTCGTCGGCATCTATCGCGATCGCGATCGCTTCCGCGTCGTCCTCTGTGAGGATGGCAAGCGCAAGTCGCTGATCCTTTCGTCGCAGGAAGAAGCGCAGCGGGTTGCGAGCGAGCTCGAAAGCTCACTCAGCCAGCCAAAGCGGCAGTACACCGTGGGTGAGGCACTGGCGCAGTGGACCGACGAGCGACTGCGCGCCGCCCTGTGCAAGCCGCTGACCATTCGTGAGCAAGATGCCCGCCTGCGTGGCTTTCTTTCCCCCTGCCTGAGTCGCCCCATCTCCAGCTTCACCGCCGAGGCGGCGAGCCAGCTGTACAGCGACTTCGTCACCCGGCCGGCCCCCAAGTCGGGCAAGCCGCCCGCGGCGGCGTCACATCGCCTGTATCTCAAACTCAGCCGGGCCCTGTTTAGCTGGGCGGTCGAGCAGCGACTTTGCACGCAGAATCCGTTTGCCGCGGTGAAGCCAGTCGGTCGCGTGCAGCACGGCAAGCCGCAGCTACGCATCGATGAAGCGCGACGCTTCTTGGCCGCCGCCTTCGAACATCACGCCGAGACCGGAGAGCCCCTGGCCATTGGCGTCGCTGCGTCGCTGCTGATGGGGTTGCGCACGGGTGAAGTGCTGGAGCGCAGGGTGCGCGACATCGAAGACAGTGCACGTGTGCTGTGCATCGAACGCGGCAAGACCCACAACGCCAGCCGACGACTCGAAGTGCCGGTGGTCCTGCGTCCGTACCTGAGCGCGCTCAGCAGCGGTCGGCCCGGCGATCAGCTGGTCTTCGGCCACAGTCATGCCGGGGGGCCGCGCAGTCGGCAGTTCATGCACACGCTGGTGCGTCGCCTGTGTCAGCGGGCCGGTGTGCCAGCCATCTGCACGCACAGCCTGCGCGGTCTTTACGCCACGCTGGGGGTGCAGTCCGGCGCGGTGACGCATACGGTGGCCGCGAGCTTGGGGCACGGCTCGTTCGCGACGACGCAGCTGCACTATGCGCTGCCGGGATCGCTGGATGCGGTGCACACCCAGCGGGTGAGCGCGCTCTTGAGTCCCCTGAACGATCCGCAGAGTCCGCCGGCCCCCGTCGGAGGAGCGCTGTCCGGGCTGTCGGCTGAGCAGATTGTGGCCCAGCTCGACGGCTTCACCCGCGCCCGCTTGCTGGCCCTGCTTACGCCAGCGCCCCCCCGGACGGATAGCGAGCCCGCACTGCCGAGCCCAGACAAGAGCGACCGCGATCGCTCGGCAAACTAGGCAGCAAACCAGGCCGCAAACCAGGCCACAAACTGGCCAGCCGATTCTTTCCGCCCTCGTCCGCAGCGCTTGCAAGTCCGCGAAATCTCTCCGCTTTGCGCTGCGTGAACAGTATCCGGCTTAAGGTCGCGATGCAGGATGTCCTTGCCGTGGGCGGCGGCGAGGGCGCTGGCGATCTGGCGGGCGTAGCGCAAGAGCTCAGATAGCGGTGGGCGGCGGCGCAGCACGGCGCGCAGGGTCTCGCCTTCGAGGTACTCCATCACCAGATAGGACGACCCGTCCGCGAGGCGGCCAGCCTCAGAAACACCGACGATGCCGCGATGACGGATGATGTTGACGGCGCGTGCTTCGTTGAGCAGACGGGCGTGAAGCTCAGACTCGCCGGGTGGCAAAACTTTGATCGCCACCGTTCGAGCCAGCGCCTCGTCTACGGCTTCGTAGACGCTGCCTGCCCCACCCTGGCCGATGCGCCGCACGATGCGGAAGGCGCCGATCGCGATGGGGGCGGGAGTCTCGTCCTTGGGAGCGGAGTCCGCCATGCCGCTCGTAGATGATAAGCCGATCGTCACCCCTCGCACCGCTTGTAGACAAAGCATGCGCTACGTTAGGATTTTTTAGATCGTGTCGAATCTGCCGCAGCGGCGCACGCTAGTGCTCCTCTTTCTGCTGTACATGGCGCAGGGGCTGCCATTCGGCTTTCAGAAAGAGCTGTCTTCGTTCCTGCGCGAGACGGGAGTGTCGCTCGACAAGATCGGCTTTACGCGGGCGCTGTCGGCCCCCTGGATGGCCAAGGCGCTGTGGGCACCGCTCGTCGATCGCTTTGGCTCTGAGCGCTTCGGCCGCCGCAAGTCGTGGATCGTGCCGATGCTGATCTTGCTCGGCCTGACCTGCAT
>DAORCZ010000264.1:3248-9203 GCA_035345735.1 Pseudomonadota bacterium
AGACGATGTGGCAGTCGCTCAAAGAGCCCGGCGCGCTGTGGCTGGTGCTGTTTGTCGCGACCTACAAGATCGGCGAAGAGCTGGTCGATCCGATGCTGCGCGCCTTCCTGATCGACGCCGGCTATCGCAAAGAGCAGCTCTCGCTGTGGATCGGCAGCTACGGTATGGTGGCTTCGCTGCTGGGCTCGGGCCTGGGCGGGTATGCGGCGGCGCGCTTCCCGTTGCTGTCGGCGGTGACGATGGCCAGCATCCTGCGGGCCCTATCGATGGTGGGGCAGTGGTATCTGACGGTGCTCGATCCCCCGGGGTCGCAGGCCGTCATCCTGGCGACGATCGGCGAGCATTTTTGCGGCGGCGCGCTGACCACCGTGATGTTCGCCTTCATGATGTCGCGCGTGAACAAGGCGATCGGCGGCACGCACTACACGCTCTTGGCCTGCGTCGAGGTCGTCGGCAAGCTGCCCCCCAGCCTGCTGTCCGGCGTGCTGGCGCGTCAGCTGGGCTACAGCACCTTGTTCGCGATTGGCACCGCGCTGTCGTTCCTGTTTCTGCTGCTGCTGATTCCGCTGCGCCGCAGTGATCACGCTGCCGTCGAGCCGCCGGCCGGCTAGCCCGCGTGGGCGCGGTCACCGTCGTCCGTTCTACCAGCCAGCGGCGCGCAGGGCAGAAAAGATCATGCGCGTCGCGCGGCTCTTGTTCAGCGTGTAGAAGTGGATGCCTGGCGCCCCGCGCTGCAAGAGCTCGATGCACTGCAGCGTCGCGTGCGCGACGCCCAGCTCCAGCACGGCTTCGGGGTCGTGCTGGTGGCGCTCTAGCTGCAGGCGTAGGCGCATCGGGATGGTGGCGCCGCACAGGCGGGTGAAGCGATCAACCTGCTCGAAGCTGGTGATCGGCATGATGCCCGGCACGATCGGCACCCGCACCCGCGCCGTCTGCGCGCGCTGCAGGAAGTCGAAATAGAAGGCGTTGTCGAAACACAGCTGGGTGATCAGAAACTCGGCGCCGGCCTCGACTTTTGTCGCCAGGTGCCGCAGATCGTTGTCGCGGCTCTGCGCTTCGGGGTGGCCTTCGGGATAGCAGGCGCCGCCGATGCAGAATTCCCAGCGGCGGCTTCCGCGCTGTTCTCGCACGTACTGCACCAGCTCACTGGCGTAGCGAAAGCCACCCTCGATCGGCGTGAAGGTTGGCTGCGGCTCGCCGGGAGCCCCGCGCGGCGGGTCGCCCCGCAACAGCAGGACGTTTTCGATGCCGACGTCGCGCAGACGATCGAGGACCGCCGCCAGCTCGTCTCGCACATGGCCGACGCAGGTCAGGTGGGCCATGGCTTCGATGCCGACCTCGCCGCGGATGCGGGCCACGAGGTCCGTGGTCACCGCTTGCGTCGAGCCCCCCGCGCCGTAGGTCACCGAGACGAAGTCCGGCGAGAGCTCGGCCAGCTCACGCAGCGTCTGCATCAGGTTCTCGACCCCGGCCGGGGTGCGCGGCGGAAAGAACTCGAATGAGAAGCAGGGGGTGGGTTGCAGCAGGCGCTGAGCGATTCGCATGCCGGCGATTTAGCAGGTTTTGCCGTCCCGGCTAACAGGAATCGCCCGTCGATTTCGGGGACGCGGGGGAGGGTTCAGCAGTGGCCAAACCAGCCAGTCGGCGCGGGCTCGCCGCGCAGGCGACGACGCACACGGGCCGCCTGCTGCGCCACGAGCGGTGTGCACAACAGCCCCGCCGTCCACAGCAGGAGACGGCGCCGGCTGGGCTTGGGCGGCGCTGGCTCGTCGGGGATGTAGGGCTGGTTAGCGAGGAGGGCAACCGGGGGACGCATTTCGCTATTTTAGCGCGGGGCGGGGCTTACGAGAGCTTCTTGAGCGACAGGTACCAGTCTTTGCGATCCAGGCTGGCGTCGGCCAAGCGCTTTTCGACATCGGCCATGGTCTTGGGAGCCGGCACGACGACATTGTCGCCAGGGCGCCAGTTGGCCGGGCAGGCGACGCCGTGCTTGTCGGCGGTCTGCAGCGCGTCGAGCAGGCGCAGGATTTCGTCGATGTTGCGACCGGCGTTCATCGGGTAGTAGATGAGCGCGCGAATCATGCTCTTGTCGTCGATGACGAACACGCTGCGCACCGTCGCGGTATCGCTGGCTCCGGGGTGGACCATGCCGTAGGCGCTGGCCACCTTCATGTCGAGGTCGGCGATGAGCGGAAACGGCACGCTGACGCCCATCTTCTCTTTGATGTTCTGCACCCAGGCGAGGTGCGAAAAGATGCTGTCGATCGACACGCCCAGGATGTCGGTGTTGCGCTTCTGAAATTCTTCGTAGCGCTGCGTGAAGCCGATGAACTCGGTCGTGCAGACCGGCGTGAAGTCCGCCGGGTGCGAGAACAGGACCAGCCAGCGGCCCTTGTAGTCCGCCAGCTTCTTCTGACCGTGCGTGGTAACGGCGTTGAACTCTGGGGCGGGCTCGTTAATCCGGGGCAGGTTGCGGGGCGTATCCATAGGTGGCCTCCAAGTTGAGCAGCTAAGTTCCGTGCGGGCAGATGGTGCCACAAACCCCGCGCCAGCAAGCCCGAAAACAGTGTGTCGCGGTAGAGGAGGAGCGGCGGCGCGGGGGCTCCGTTTGGTTCCCCGGCTGCTCTCAAAACCCCGGCGCTTAGGCGGCGGCCACCACCAGATGCAGCAGCCAGCGGGCCCGCGAGATCCCGACGTAGCGCAGGGCGGAGTGGCCAGCGAGGCCCGCCGGCTCATAGAAAATGACTCCGTCCGCCTCAAGACCCTTAAACG
Organism: Pseudomonadota bacterium; assembly: GCA_035345735.1. Lineage (GTDB taxonomy): Bacteria > Myxococcota_A > Polyangia > Palsa-1104 > JAEUJZ01 > JAEUJZ01. The sequence continues at coordinate 6,021 of DAORCZ010000264.1, forward strand.
CGCCGACGCTGAATAGCGGAATCTGTGGCTCTGGGGCAGTGGCGTCCCCTTCGGCGACGATGCGCACCTGGCGAGGTCTGGGGAGCTCATCGGCCCACTCTGGATGACGGAAGAATTCGAGGAGTTTTTCCGGCGTCATGCGGCCCGACAGGTACAAGCGCTGCCCGACCGCGGTCCAGCGTGGTCGGGTGTCCCCTGCGACCCTGCCGCGTCGGCCGGTTTCGCCAGGCAGCCGGCGCTGGCGCTCCGCTAGGCGACTGGCCCAGGCCGATACCTGCACAATATCGTCGGGAGTTGGATAACATCCATTGCTTAATACGGGCATCGATTCATCTGGATTGACGCGATACCCTTTTTTCTTTGCCGACATCGGCTGGGGAAAATATTTGGCAGATAAAAGGGCTCCGGTACTGATGATGCTGTTGAGATAAGTGAGAACGACATCTTGCCAGCGCCAAACATGGGCAAGCTCGATCGAAATGCCGTTCAGAATGCTCTCGGATGCCGGCTTTGATTCAGCTGTTAGGATGACGAGATTCGACAGGGGAACATCGTTTAGTGCTTGTATGACTGCCTCAGAGACAGATTTTCGTTCACCGTGGGGAAGGCATTGGGATGATCGCACAGTGCCGAGTGTCGCAAGTTTTTGAGTCGGCTCTGGAGCGCTATCATCATATCTTCTAATTAATTGATAGATTTTCCCCGCATTCCGACAATTTCGCGACAAGTAATATGGCGCCTGTCGCAGTTGGGGGCGGCTACGGTGCGGGAGCAGGGCCTGCCGCTCATCGTAGAAGACGTACAAGAAACCGTTCTTTTCATCCCGCAGAGCCGCTTCGACGAGAAGCCACCATAGTTCACGAAAATCTTGCCCCTCATCAACGATAATGGCGTCGTATCGCAGATGGGTATGCGCCAAGGTTGCAAATGCCATCGAAATCTCCGTCTCCGTGGGTTCAGCCCAGGGAGACCAGGCGCCGCTATGCCGCTGATTTTGTTGGAGAAGATGGTGGATCCAGTTCTCAAAATCAAAGACCTCTACGCCACTGCCACGTACAAGCTCGCGCAGCCGGCAAGCGAGAAGGGGATTATGGCAGAGCATCAGAGTGGAGATTCCTGCCCTGGCCATCCGAATTGACTTTTCGGCGGCGACGAGTGTCTTGCCGGAACCGGCACAGCCGGCAATCGAAGCCCGACGATGCGCGCGCAGAAAATCGAGAACGTGATATTGCTCAGTAGTTAATGTGTTAATGATTTTATAGAATTTGGCTAGGTTTTTAATAATCAAATCAGAAAAGCGGTCATCTTCGGGATCATCTCCGGAGAACGTATGTGAAGGATTTTGGGTATATTGGCTGCGATTGATACTGTCGCAGCATGGATCCTTGTCAGGAAATGCTGCTTTTAATTTATATATCACATCAGAAGCATCATGAACACTCAGCAGTATATTCTCCCGCCCGACTCGGTCTATGCCGCTTGGAAAACGACGATACGTGGCAGAGTAGTAATCCATACAAAATGCATCAAAATCTTCTATGGTCGGCAATAATATCGACATTAACTTGCGAGCCGCTGGCCCATCGTGAATCGCGGCTGTGGCCGGTGACTTGCCGGTGGGTCCTCGCAGAGCAGACATTCGTAGACGTCTCCAGATCGGAGTTTCGCATGTGGGTTCCAAGCAAGCAATCCTTGGGAACCTGCCGACTCATACGAGCCCGGGGGCAGGCGACCGAATGAGTCGGCGCCTGCGCTGGGGGCTATGGCAGAGCCTGCCTGGCTCGAGCGCTGTGCCAGTTTTGGGATCGCCGACTGTCCGTCGTCCGCCGATCCGTGGCATAACCCGCCCATGATCGATCACACGGGAATTCATGTGAGTCAGCCGGCGGTGAGTCGGGCGTTCTATGAGGCGGCGTTGGCTCCGCTTGGGTATTCGGTGCTGCGCGAGATTCCGACGCAGTTCACCGGGGGGATGGTGGTGTTCGGCATGGGGGTGGCGCCGAAGCCGGACTTCTGGATTGCGCAGGGCTCGCCTGAGACGCCGCGTCTGCACATCGCGTTTCGGGCGGAGAGCCGGGCGGCGGTCGATGCGTTCTATGCGGCGGCGATCGCGGTGGGTGGGCGCGATAACGGGCCGCCGGGTCCTCGGCCGCACTATCACGAGCACTACTACGGCGCCTTCGTCCTCGACCCCGATGGCCACAACATCGAAGCGGTGATTCACACACCGGCCTAGCGCTGACTGCGTGTACGCGGGCGGCGGGGCGGCGTTCAGCGCGGGGGCAGCTTGCCTTCGACGCGACAGTGCAGGCCGCCGTGCGAAAGCAGCAGATCCAGGGGATCACCGACGGATAGCTGGTCGGCATCGGTGACGATGTGGCCGCCGGCGTCACGCGCCAAGGCGTAGCCGCGGCCCAGCACTTTAAGCGGCGACATGACGTCGAGCTTGCCGGCCAGCGCAGCCAGGCTCTGGCGTCGATCGCCAAGTCGCAGGCGCAGGGCGTTGTGCAGCCGGCTGTCTTGTTCGCGCAGCGCGGCGCGATCGCGCAAGAGCTGAGCGCGGGGGTGACAAGCGGCCAGGCGCTCGCTGACCGCGGCGACGAGACGACGGCGGGCGGCAAGCTGGCGTTCGACCGCGACCTGAGCGCGACCCAGCTCGCCATCCAGCTTCTGGCGCGCGCCTTCGATGACGCGCTGGCCGGTGCGCAGAAGGCGCTCGGAGAGATCGGCGGCCTCGGCTTCCAAGCGGGAAAAGTCGGGCACGCAGATCTCGGCAGCCTGCGATGGCGTGGCGGCGCGGCGATCGGCGACGAAGTCAGCGATGGTGGTATCGACCTCGTGACCGACGGCCGACACCACGGGCACCGGGCATTCGTAGATCGCGCGGGCCACGCTCTCGTCGTTGAAGCACCACAGATCGGCCAGCGAGCCGCCCCCCCGGCCGACAATCAGCACCTCGACGTGGGGCGCCAGGCGGCGGATGGCATCCACGATCTGCGCCGGTGCCTCGGGGCCCTGCACGGCGCAGTGGGCGACGAGAAAGCGCACGCGGCCACGGCTGCGCGCCACCCGCAAGATGTCGTACAGCGCGGCGCCCTGCTGCGAAGTCGCGACGCCGATGACGCGCGGAAAGCGGGGCAGGGGACGCTTGCGCGCGGTGTCGAACAGCCCCTCGCGCTGCAG
>DAORCZ010000265.1:0-9163 GCA_035345735.1 Pseudomonadota bacterium
CGCCAGAGATTCCGCGTCGCTTCGCGGTGATCATCGGCATCAACAAGTATCCGTTTCTGGGGGGATCGGATTTGGATGGCAGCGTCAATGACGCTGTCGGCTACAAAACGGTGCTGCTGGAGCGCTTTGGCTTTGATGAGGATCAGGTAACGCTGCTTCTCGACGAGGCGGCGACGCACGATGCCATCTTGGGGGCGCTCGATCGGCTGGTCGCAACGGTGCATGACGGCGATCAGGTGGTGCTGACCTATTCCGGCCACGGGCGTCGCATCGAAAACCCCGACAGCCGCGAGCCGGATCGGATGGACGAGACCTTCGTGCCGGCCGATAGCGGCAGCGGTTTTTTTCCCAATCGCGATATCCGCGACGATGAATTTCTGGCCCGCATCGTGGCCCTGACCGAGGGCGGCGCCTACGTCACGTTTGTCTGCGACTGCTGTCATAGCTCGGCCTCGCTGCGCGATGACTTCGGCGCCTCGACCCGTGGCATCGCTGCCGACCGTCGGCGGAGCGCGCAGCAGCAAGCGGCCTTACCCGCCGAGCTGCGATCGGTGCCCAGCCCGCCGCGTCCGCGTCCTGCAACGACGCTGCGTCGCGATCGCTACGTGTACGTCGCCGCCTGCCGCGATAGCGAACTGGCGACCGAGCACATCGAGCAGAACGAGTCCGGGCCGCAGGTGCACGGCGCGCTGAGCTTCTATCTCCAGCGCGAGCTGTTTGCCTGTCAGCCGGGCCAGTCGATGCAGCAGATCATCGATCGCGCGTTCGCGGCCCTTAGCACCGAGTGTCCGGGGCAGCATCCGCGGGCCGAAGGGGCGCTCTCTGAAGCCCCACTCTTCGTCGCTGATGATCGCCCAAGCCAGGCGGGGGGGGATGTCCGCCAGGGGCGCGCCTTGGTGCAGCGGCGCTTCGACAAGAGCGTCGTCCTGAGCGTTGGCCGCCTGCATGGCGAGACCTTGGGATCGCTCTACACGATCCATCCTCCGCCGTTGATGCAGCTGGACCAGCCCGGCGATAACAGCCTGGGACTCGTCGAAGTCACAGCGGTAAACGCCACGACGGTCAGCGCGAAGATCCTGGGTGAGAACACCGCGGGGGCGATTCGCGCCGGTTGCCTCGCCGTTGAGCTGTCGCACAGCGCGGTGCTGCCCCCGCTGCGCTTGGAGATCGCGCCAGCGCCCGAGTTTTCGGCGGCGGTCTCGGCCCTGACGGCTGACCTGGCGGCCCGCCCGGCGATTCAGGTGGTGCAGGGCGGAAATGCTCAGCTGCGTCTGTACGCACTGGGAGCGCGTCCGGGGCCGAGCTTGGGCAGCAGCGCGGAGATCGCGCTACCCCCCGTGCCGGTGCCGCAGTTAGGGGCGCTTAGCCAGGCCGTCTGGGCCTTGGTCGGGCGCGATGGTCGCTTGCGGGCACCCCCGCTGCCGCTGAACGATGCCGCCGGGATCGGCGCCATCAGCGGCCTTCTGCGCGAGCTTGCGACGTATCAGATGGTGTTGAACTTGGAGGAGCGTACGAGCCGGCTCCGCACCGCGCTGCAGGCGATCCTGTACCGTCGGCAACCGGGGCAGAGCGAGTGGCAGCCGGTGCAGTCGGCGGCGGATGCCCTGCCGCTTGCCGAGGTCGGCGATGAGCTCTCGCTTTCGGTGTCGCTGCTGGAGTCAGACGTGGTGCCAGCTGGCCGTGTGCTGCACTTGGCGGTGCTTTATTTGGCCGCAAGTGGTGAGGTGCAGGTCTGGTCCAGCGAGCCCGACAACCCGTCGCAGGTGGCCTCCGGTCGGGTGTTTGTTCTGGGGCAGCGAGCGGGGGAGCAGCAGCGGCTGCGCATCGCTCCCGGCTTTCCGCCCACCGGCTGGGAAGACCCCGCCCAAGCGTCTTTCAGGACCAGCCCGCTCGAGGGCGCCCACCTGGTACCCAGCGATGGCCCAGGGGGCGAGCCAACGGGCCCGCGAGTGCAGGACATCGTCAAGATCATCGTCGGGACTCGGCCGCTCCTGGGGAGCTTTCAGCTGCTGTGGCGCAAGCTACGTGACGGGGGACTTGCGAGCTATCGACCCAGTGAGCTGCCGGTTCGGCTGCTGGCCAATGCGCTGCGGGGTCGCAAGGTCCGTCGCTCCTCTTCTTCGCTGCCGCCGCTGTCGCCGCAGCCATCCTTGGGCCTGGAGCCGGCGGCTGGCGAGAGCGGGGCCGAGGAGTGGGCCGCGTTGTCGCTACCCCTCATCGTTCAGCGGGCGCGCTAGTCCGGGTCTGGGTCGAGGGGGGATCAGCCACGGACGGCAAGCCGTTTGCCGAGAGCACCAGAATTGCGGGACAATTCGAACATGCCTGAGACCGGCGATCAGACTTTGGCTGAGGCGCTGCACTCGATGCGCAACTGGTTGCTGCCGCTGAACGCAGAGCTCGCCGAGCTTACGGCGATGGGGCGCGGGGAAGACCCGGAGCCGCATCGCGGATTTCCGCTGCCGTCCGTCGAGCTGGTGGCAGTCTTCCTGACCCGCTATCCCAACCTAGAGAGCCATCGCGCGGGGCTGCTTGCGGCGTGTGCCCTGATGCCGGCGCACCAGGTCACGCTGTCGCCCATCAAGTGGGCCGAGGAGCGGGCGAGATTCCCACCCGTCCCCGCGGCACCTGTGCGGAGCTAGCTACTCTTCGGCGGGGGAGTCGCCCCACAAGCTGTTGGTGACCAGCTTGCCCTGATCTTCCAGTTCCAGGGCGGCGGCGCGGCGGATGACAGTCATGTCGACGGGGGAGTTTTCAGCGGCGGCCAAGAAGGCAGCCCGCAGGGCGACGTTTTTGATGTAGCCGCCCGACATCTCGTATTCCTCGGCCAGGGCGCGGAAGTCGATGTTCTTCGAGCGCCGCATCTTGCTGGGCATAAACGATCGCCACAGCTTCTCGCGCTCGGGGGGCTCGGGGATTTCCAGGTGCAGGTGCAGCGTCAGGCGGCGCTGCAGGGCTTCGTCCAGCGCGGCCTCTTTGTTGGTGGTCAGCACGGCAACGCCGCTGTACTGCTCCAGCCGCTGCAAGAGGTAGTTCACGGCCAGGTTGCCGTAGCGATCGTTGCTGGTCTTGACCTCGGTGCGCTTGGCGAACAGCGAGTCCGCCTCGTCGAACAGCAGCACAGCGTGGGCGCGCTCGGCCTGATCGAAGACCTTGGCCAGCTGCTTCTCGGTCTCGCCGACCCACTTGCTGACCACCTGCGCCAGATCGACCTGATAGACGTCCAGGTCCAGCATGTCGGCGATCATGCCGGCCAGCATTGTCTTACCGGTACCCGGCGGGCCAGAGAACAGCGCGATCATTCCCTTGCCGTAGCCGATGCGCTCGTCGAAGCCCCACTCGGTGAAGACCTGGGCCGCGTAGCGGCTGCGGTTGATGAACTCGCGCACGCGGAACATGTCGGACGGCGGCAGGACCAGATCTTTCCACTTGCCGGTGACCGTGATCCGCCGTGCCGAGTCGCCGAGCTCATTGCGCAGGCGACGGGCGATGCCCGCGCGGAGCTCGGCGTGCGTCACCTGCTGCTTGGGTCGCAGCCGGGCCAGACCAACGCCTTCGGTCGCGGTCTCTGAGATTTCACCGGGGGTGAGCTTATAGGCCCGGGCCAGCGACGATAGCTGCACATCGGCGGCGCGATTGGCCTTGGGCACCAATTGCTCCCACAGCAAAAGACGGGTGGGCTCGGATGGCAGGCTGAGTTCGATCTCTTGCAGTGGCCGATGGATCTTGAGGCGGGGCGGCTGCATCGTCTCCAGCCCGAAGAACACCGCCGAGGGATAGGTCTCGAAGCGACGCACGAAGGCGCGCCCCTGATCGACCAGGAGGGGATCGGGCAGCGGGCCGACATACAGCACCGCTCCCCGCAGGAGAGCCTCGCGCTGCACGCGCCGCAGCACCTCTTCCAGACCCGCTAGATCCCCGGCCGCCCCGGGGTTGAACAGCAGCGCCGGCCGACCGGCGTAGGCGGCGGCGCGCGCGGCGATCTCGCGTTTGCCCACCCCGCGTGCGCCCCACAGAACGACCCACGGCACCCGGCCGCTCTTGGCTGACAGGCCCTGCTCGCCGGCCGCCGCCATCGTCGAGCACAGCTCCTCGATGCGAGTATGCAGCGGCGCGTCCAGGCACAGGTCATCGAGGCGTGCCTGGGCGGTGCGCAGCTCGACGTAGGTGGCCAGCGAGGGCGAGAGCTCGCTCCGTCCGAACAGCACCGACAGCACGTCGAAGCTGGGCAGCATCGCGCGGTAGTGAACCGAACCGAAGGCCTCGGGCGACTCGGGCGGCATGACCTGCATCAGCCGCCAGTGCAGAAGCGGTCGATCGGGATCGATGGCGTCGAGCAGGTAGATACGATCGTCGCGTTTGAGTCGATGCAGCAGCGAGACCAGGGCGAGATCGACGCCGCGCCGCGTGGGCGAGCCGCGCAGCAGGTTGAAGACCTCGGCCAGCGGCGCATCGACGTGCGGCGCCATGGCGATGATCAGCGTCTCCAGCTCCATCGGTCGCAGGCCCAGGGTCTCGACCAGGCGGCCTATCGGCGCCTGCTTGCGCAGCTTGGGCAGCTTTTGCTCGATGGCCTCGAGCGTCCGCTGGAGCTCACCCACATCCAGCGGGCCGGTGCTGCCACTGGCCCGAGCCTGCCGCCGGACCGACAGGATGTTTTCGATCTCTGCCACCGAGGGATGGTCTGGCTGCGGCCGTAGCTGGCCCCGCTGAAAGTGGCGCAGGCAGATCTCTGCCATCAGCCATACGCGATTGGTCTCGGCCGCCAGCCACTGACGGGCCGCCTGGTTTTCATCCGGGGGCCGTGCCTCGGGGCTGCTGGGCGTGCTGTCCCTGGACTCCGTGCTCATGAATGCCTTCCTACCTCGGTTGAGACGTCCTTGGGACCCGCGGCCCCCGACGGCTGGCTATAGCGGGCTTACCCCTGTACCTGTCGCCCCACCTAGCATCGAAAAACCCAGCCGGATGGTATCACGGTAAGTGGGCCTGCGGGGAAGGAGTTTGCCGGGGCCCGCGGGCCCGATGTCGACGGGGCAGGGCGGCGGCTAGCGGAAGCCGAGATACGCCTGCACGGCCCGCGTCGAGCCAAAGCCCACGACCAGATCGCCCAGATTATCGCCATTTAGGTCAGCGGCCCGCAGCGATACAGGATTCTGACTGAGAATGAGTTCGTTATCTTGATAATGCAAGCTGCCATCTGAGCTGCTTATCAAGAAGCGTAGACGGGGACTGTTTTTGTCCCATAATACAATATCTGGGCTGCCGTCGCCATTGAAGTCGGCTGCATCGATTCGGGTAAGTTTTATGCTGGGACCGATGGTGTATTGTAGCGGCGCATTGAACGCGCCAGATATGTCACTAAGCGATACAGACAGAACTGTGCTAGTTCCCATGTCGATGACCGCGATCAGGTCAGGATTTTGATCGCGATTGAGATCCCGCATAATCGCTGCGCTAGGTAGGTAGGTGAGGTCGTGCAGCTTATCGGACATGCTGGACCCAACGTTCATCCCCGAGATCGCGTGAATGAAGCCGCTAATGGTGTTGCCCCCGCCCATCGACATCTTGCCGCTGACGATGAAGTCATCGCGACCGTCGTGATTGAGGTCAATGATCCGCAGATGGGTGATTAGGCTAATATTATAAGAATTGGCGAAAGTCACCGTCGTTGAGCCGGTAGTGAATAGTCCGCCACTAATGCCTGGATAGACGATTAGTTTGGGAGTGGTCCCAGCGTTATAGGCAACTAGAAGATCGGTTCTTGTATCGCCATTGAGATCGCCTAAAGCCACGCGGATAATGACTCCAGTGCTGGGTAGGGTGAGCGTTTGTTTAAGTGTTAGTAATCCGCGTTTGTCGTTATTTGTGACATAAATGACGCCGTTACTGCCGTTCATAGGGTCCTTGGCGCCATAGACGATCTCGGGATATCCATCGTTGTCGAGGTCGGCGGACTCTAGTTCGGTGGTGGCGGGGCTGTACGCGGCGACGCCCGCCAGCATGCTCATGAACTGGCCGCTGCCATCGCCCGACGCGGTGTACAGACTGGCGTCCTGCTGCACGATGAGGTCGGGATCGAAGTCGCGGTTCAGGTCGGTCACCGCGACCTCGTCGCCGTAGTAGGCGCTGGTGACCGACTGCGGGCTGAAGTTGAGCTGCGACGATGCATAGCTGAACAGGTCTGAGCGCTCGTCGAAGCCGCCGTCGGCCTGCTCGACCCGGATACTGGAGGGTCCCGGTCCCAGCAAGGACGGGGGCAGGGTGACGACCATCTTATTTGCCGAGACCACCTCGACGATGTCGGCCGTCGTGCCGTCGAAGGTGACGTGCATCCCGGCGCGGAAGTACTGGCCTAAGAGGGTGATCGGCACACCGCCCGTCGGGGGGCCGTTCGATGGGGTCACTCCATCGAGGATGACGTTGGTGGCACAGCGCCCGAGCGTGGCCACGCAGATGCGATCGGGGCCGGTGATGGCACAGATGCTGGCCGACTGGCTGGGGGTGCAGGGGGGGCCCAGCGGCACGCAGCGCTCTAGCTCGGGGCTGCAGTAGCTCTGCGGGTTGCAGCTTCCGGGGAAGACGACGCAGTTATCGCGGTTGTTGCGACTGAGACCGCCCCAGATCGCCTCGCAGCTCATAAGCGGTACCAGGAGCACCATGAGGCTCAGCGCAAAGAGTCGCTGTCGCCATCCGATCCATTGAGCGGAAGATGCCTGCATCGTCGATCACCGTTTCAGCGGCTGCCTCCGACCGTGGGGCCGCCCAAGGGTAAGGAAGGCGAGACAGCCGGTGGCCGGAGCCGGCTATTTGCGACGCGGGCCAGGGATGGCGACCAGCACAACCCCAGCGATGGTGAGACCGATCCCGCCCAGCATGATCGGGCCGCCCACGGGGGCGGAGTTATAGACCTGCCGACAGGCGCCACCGAGCGTGGCTGACGGGCGCACGCACTGGTCTTCCAGAAGGACACCGGACAGGCCGAAGCCGATCAGGCCGACGCCGAGCGCCATCGCGACGCTGCCGGTGGCGATCCGCCAAGTGGGGCGCGGTTCGCGTCCGGTCGGCGGGGGCGGGGCAGGGGGCGGGGCCGCCACGACGGGCGGGGGCGTCAGCGCGGCGGGGGCGGGCTCGGGTGCGTCGCTCTGCAGCGAGACACTGACCGGGACGCGGCGAGGCTCGCTGACTTCGACACGCCGTCGTTCGGGCTGGAAACCGGGCAGCGCCAGCGAGAACTCGTGGCTGCCCTGCCACACCGCAAGCGTAAGCGGCGTCTTGCCCAGCACCTGGCCCCGGTTGTCGCGGACCTCGGCGGCGCTCGGCTCGCTGAGAAGCTCGATGCTGCCGCGTCCGCGGTGGGTTCCTTCCGACAGGAGCTGCACGATGTTCTCGCGCAGCGACGATGCGGCCTGCTCCAGCGTGCAGGGGGCGCAGGACTTGCTGGCGGTGCTGGCCGGCGCGGCAATCGTCGCGTGATAGAGCGCGATCTCAATCTGCCAGCTGTTCTGCGCCGCGGCGTCGCGACTCTTGAGCTCGTACTGCAGGACGTATTCGGCTTTGTTTTCGCGGGCTAGCTGACGCTGACAGTCGCTCTGCGTCAGACAGTCTTTCAGCTTCGGCGAGGCGGCGAGTGCGACGTCGATGGGCATGACGGCAAGACGCTCGCTGCCGGCCGCGGACTCGAACTGTTCGGCGAAGGCTCGCTGCAGAGTCTCGGCCAGTGTCGTGGCTGCTCCGAGCGGGACGACCAGGAGGGCTGGACGGAGGGTGAAGACGACGGCCGCCGAGGCGGTATTGAAGCGCATCTCGAGCAGGCGACCGGCCACCGCTTGCACCGGGCTGGCCAGCTTGCGCGACTTGTATTCGAGGCTGAGGTTGTGCAGGCCGGCCGTAAGGAGCAGGGGCTGGGGCAGCGGCAGGACACCCACTGGCCGCTCATCCAGCACGACCAGCGCCCCGGGATCGGCGAGCAGGGCGACCTCGCCAGCGGCAGGACGGGGCCGGCGCAATAGGCCCTGGGCATCCTCGGCGTTGGCGGTGTTCTCTTGGCCGCGCCCGGCATCCGCGAGGTAGCGCCGCAGCAGATCGTGCGCTTCGACCAGCTTGTTGTCGGCCGCCGCCACCCGGCCGAGGTGATAGAGCAGCTCGGGATCGGGATTTTTGCGATAGGCGTCGCCGAGCTGGCGAGTTGCGCCGGCAAAGTCGCGCGACGCGACGGCGGCATTTACACGATCAAGGAAAGCGGGATCGAGCTTGCGAGCCTCGCCATCGCGGCTCTTGTCGGAGCTCGATGAGCGGTGGCTGCGAGCCTCGGCGGTACCGAAGCCCAGCCCGGGCCGCGAGGAGACCATCCCCGGCAGAGCGCCGATCCACAGACCCAGCGCCAGCCAGAAGCAGACTGCACGCAGCCCCCAAGGCGCGGTGACGAGACGCGATCGCATGCGGCGGCCGCTCCAGGATATCACGGTCGTTCTTGTGGCGACGAGGTCCCTGCGAGCTTGATATGCTGAGCCGGAGGTTCTTATGCAGAGAGCACATGGCTTAGCGATAGGGTGGCGAGCGGGGAGTGGTCTTCGGTCGCCGGGCGTCCGGCCGCTGGGAGCTTCCCGGATGACGACAGCCGGGCTGGTGGCTGGACTCGCGGTCGGGCTTGGGGGCTGCGGCAGCGATAGCGGCCTGGGGCCGGTGCGGATGGCGGCCGACCTGTTTGCTGCGCGCGTCGATCTCACGATCGGGGCGACGCCCAAGGCCGTGGTCATGAACGACCTCGATGCCGATGGGCGCGTTGATATGGTGGTGGCGCGGGCGACGGGCAGCGGCTCACTGAGCATGCTCCTTGCGCGTGGCAACAGCACCTACTCCCGAGCCGAGATCAACAACCGCTTCGGCGATACGCCGTTTGACCTGGTGCTGGCCGATATCGATGGCGATGGCAAGACCGACGCGGCTGCCCCGTGCTATCTCGGGGGGGAGCTCGCCGTGCTGTGGGGCCCTGATGAGCAAGAGCGCCTGGCCATCCCCAGCGAGGGCTCGCACCCCTATGCCCTGGCTGCCCTCGATCTGGATGGCAAGCCGGGGCGCGAGCTGGTCACCACGACCCAGGTGGGCCTGACGCTGAATGTCTTTGCCTATCAGGGCGCGCGTACCTTTGCACCGGCGGTGAAGTACC
>DAORCZ010000266.1:0-9149 GCA_035345735.1 Pseudomonadota bacterium
CGTACAGGCTCAGCGCATCGTGCAGGACGGCGCGCACCGCGGCATCGATCTCGCGACTTGATCCGTGCCCGGGCAGCCGGGCTCGCGTCAGCACGGGGCGGTCCCGCGTCGCGGGCGGGAAGTCACACTCGTGCGAAATGCCGACCAGGCAGTCGCCGGCGCCGAGCGCCCAGACCATCTCGGTCGCCGAGGGGAGCAGGGACACAATCCGCAGTCGCGAGGGATCGGGCGTGGGAGGAGGCGAGGGCATGGCGAGCCAGGTTCTACTACCAAACCGCGCGCCGCCCGCGAATTTGCGCCGGGCCTGCCCGCCCGCGAGGCATGAGCCTGGCGATGAATCGAGCGGTTTGAATATGCCTTGACAGGAATATTCCTAGATGGATATATAACGGGCATGGAATCTACGTTCGCGATCATCGCCGAGCCGAATCGCCGCGCGATCCTGTCGCTGTTGGCCGGGGCAGAGCAGTCGGTGGGGGAGCTGGAGCTGCAGCTCCAGATGTCGCAGCCGTCGGTCTCGAAACACCTGCGGGTGCTGCGCGATGCTGGCTTCGTCGATGCTCGCATCGAGGCGCAGCGTCGGGTCTATCGCCTGCGGCCCGAGCCGCTGCGGGAAGTGGATGAGTGGTTGGCGCCGTTTCGGCGCTTCTGGATGGAGCGCGTCGACGCACTCGAAGCGCACCTCGATCGCATGGCCAAAGCCAAGAGAGGAAAACGTCGATGAGCAGGAACTACCAACCCGGGCCGGCGACCGGCGCACGGATTCAGAAGCAAGGCGATGTCTGGACGCTGGTCCTGATTCGCGATCTCAAGCACCCGCCCTCGCTTGTGTGGGAAGCCCTGACCGAGCCTGAGCACCTGCGCGAGTGGGCACCGTTCGACGCCGACCGCAGCCTGGCGACACCCGGCAGCGTGCGGCTGACGACAGCGAAGGCGCCGACGCCGACTTCCGCCGACGGCACCGTGTTACACGCCGACGCGCCGCACCTTCTGGAATATCGCTGGGGCACGGGCACGCTGCGCTGGGAACTGGAGGAGCGCGAGGACGGCACGCGGCTCAAGCTCTGGCACAACATTGACCGCAACTTCATTTCGTGGGGCGCAGCCGGCTGGCATGTCTGCATCGACGTGATGGACCATCACCTGCGTGGCGAGCCGATCGGCCGCATCGTCGGACCCGACGCACTCCGGCTGGAAGGCTGGGGGCGTCTGCAGACCGAGTACGCGCGAGAGTTCGAGGCGACACCATGAACATCGCACTGTGGACTCTGCAGCTTCTCCTTTCGCTGCACACTGCGATGGGGGCGGCGTGGAAGTGGTCGCACTCCGAGCAGACGGTTCCCTCGCTCTCGGCGCTGCCCCATGCCGTATGGCTGAGCCTCGCTGGCATCGAGGGGCTGGCGGCCATCGCGCTGCTCCTGCCGGCGCTGGGGTCGCGTTTCGCTGGCGCCTCCCCGCTCGGCGCAGCCGTCGTCACCTGTGAAATGCTCTTCTTTTCCGTCGTGCACCTGGCCTCGGGCACGACTGCGCACGGCGAAGTCGTGTACTGGCTGGTCGTCGCGGGGCTGGCCGGCTTCCTGGCGTTCGCGCGCCGCTCGCTCAATCCGCACGGCCTGGTTCCCGCGACACCGTAGGCACCCTGGGCCATCACCGTGTCCCGCGCGCCGTCAAAATCGAGCTGAGCAACTCCGCCCGCAGACCCCCAGCACTGTTGAGCAGGGAAGTTCATTCACCGGCATCTGATCGTGGCCGAGCCGACCTCAGACGCGCTGGGCGGGGGCGGAGACTGGCCGCGTCAGGCAGTAGACGGGCTCGCCATCCTGCTGCTCGCCCGTGGATTGGAATCCCAAATCCGTGTAGAGCCGCTGGGCTCGTTGATTCTCTGGGTGAACGGATAGGCGGATTTGTTTGCAGTTCGGATATTGCGCCATAATTAGAACAATTAATTCGCAAAGAGCGGATCGGCCTTGCCCTTTTCCCTGATGCCGATAGTCGATAAAGAAGTGGTAGATCCAGACTGCCTCGGTGTTGTCCGCAGCATGGGCAAGCATGCAGAACCCGACCATCACGCCGTCGCTGTAGATAGCGTAGGGGGTCCAGAACAGGCCGCCGGGGCGGACGTAGGCCTTGGCCAGGCCCAGCGCGGCGATAGGGGCGTAGTCGGCGATGAATCGTTGCTGTTCAGGATGGACAGCCAGGTGGAGTGCAGCCCGCCAGTTTTCGCGGGTTACTTCGTGGATCTGTAGATTGGGCATGGATATCGGGATAGAGAAGGGGGTGATTTGGGGATTTCGCTGGGAGCCGCTGGGTACGGGGCACAGCGATTCCGGACCGTCGTGGGTGCCGTGAGCCAGTCTCTGCGATCGTATGAGCGGTCGCTTCATTCCTTTTTCGTCCGCGAGGGGGCCTCGCGCCGATTCGCAAAGCTGAATTCCCGGACGGTTCTCTGACTGGACAGAATCCCCAACCGGGAGGCGGCCTTCATATCACCTGCCCACATCCCACCGAAGACCGATCGCGGGATCGAGGCGCTGATTTGTCCCGTCGCAGCTTGGCGGCGCGAGCGCCAGTGCTTCGTCGCGGGCGGGCGGGGTTTGACGACGCGGGCAGGGCCCCGCCAAAGACGCCCCGAAGACATCCATGATCGTGATATCTTGAGGCGTTGGCCTCTTGGATCCAGCGATCCTTAGGCCCCAGATGCAACTGTAGGACGTCCTCTTTGAGCAACGCGAGCCCAGACATCCCGCCGGCAGTGCTGCAGGCTTGTGCATTGGTGACGACTGTCGGGCCGCTGGGGCCGATCCAGGGCACCGCGTATCGCATCAGCAGCCGCTTTGCCGTCACGAGCGAGGTGGTGGTGCGCGGGCTGCGACCGCAGGATCGGGTCGAGCTGGTCTTCCCGGGGGGGACGCAGACAGCGACGCTGCTGAAGACGGATGTCGAGGCCGACTGTGCGCTGCTGGCGCTGCCCGAGAGCGGGAGCGATGGCGAGACGCCGCACCTCGTGCTGTCGCCGACCTGCACCCGCGGCGCGTCCTGGGAAGCGATCGGCTTCGCCGAGGGGGGCAAGACGCCGGTGCGGGTGGCGCAGGGCAGCATCCAAGAGGTGGATGGCGAGGATCGTCAGCGGGGTCCGGCGCTGGTGCTGCGCACCGAAACCCCGCTCTTGGTTCCGGCGCTGGGTTGCCCTGTGCTGTCGGGGGGGCAGGTGGTCGGCCACCTCAAGGGGCGTCCGGCGGGTGATAGCGGGGCGGGTCCACTTTACGCCTGTCCCGTGCGCAACATCGAAGCGCTGATGCCTGCGGAGTCGCGCCGCGTCACGCCGCAGCCACCGCACGCCGCTTACGATCCCGCCTGGTACATCAGCCGCGACGAAGAAGAACAGAAGGCGCTGAACTATCTCGAATATCCCGGCCAGCCGGTCATCATCTGGGGGCCTGAGCTGTTCGGGAAGACGTGGCTCCTGCGTCATCTGATCCAGCGGGTGCAGAAGCAGGATCCGCATGCCCAGGTGGTGGTCGTAAACCTCGGCGTGTTCGACAAGAGCAGCTGGCAGCAGCCGCAGGGCGTCGATGTCTTCCTGCGCGAGATGGCGCTGCACGTTGCGCATGCCATCGGGGCCTCGGCAGATGATGTGTATCGCGAGTGGTCGACGCCGAGTGCGACGGCCAACTTGGATCGCGTCATGCGGCGGCTGATTCTGCCGCGCGTCATCAAGAACGGCAGTCGACTGTTCCTAGCGATTGAGAGCGCCGACGCGGTCTTCGGATCGCCGCTGCAGAACACATTTTTCGGCATCCTGCGCGGCTGGGCCGAGAGCGATGAGCCGTGGTCCTGTCTGCGGCTCTTGCTGTCGATCTCGACGACGCCGGCGCTTTTGGTCAGCTCGCAGCACCAGTCGCCCTTCAACCTGACCGATGCGGTGGAGCTGAAGGATCTTAACGACGAGCAGCTCTTGCGGCTGTGCAGCCTGTATCAGCTGCGCTGGGACAAGGCGGAGCTGAAGTCGCTCAAGCGCTGGGTCGGCGGCCATCCTTATCTGGCGCGCTTGGCGATGTACACGGCGGTGCGGCAGAACGTTTCGCTGAACCAGCTTCTCGACGTGAATCATCCGGCGGGCACGGTCTTTGATAGCTTCCTGTCGCGGGTGTCGGGGCGACTGCGCCGCCATCCAGAGCGCGTCAAGGCCCTGCGCCAGATGCTGCAGGATCCGACGGCTGACCTGGGGGAAGCCGAGCTGCCGCTGATGCGCGCTGGACTGGTGGTGCGCAACGGGCAGGGCGGGCATGTGCCGCGCTACGAGATCTACCGTCGGTTGATCGAAGCGAACTCTGGGACCAAGCCGAACTCCGCTGAGGCTGCGGCGTTCGCTGAGACGGCGCATCAGCCGCTGCCCGGCAACCAGCAAGCCGATGTCGCGCAGGTCGAAGTCGGGCGGCGCTTAGGGCCGTATGAGGTCGTGCGCAAGCTCGGCGCGGGCGGCATGGGCATGGTCTACGAGGTGATGAACGAGCAGCTCAAGCGTCGCGGTGCGCTGAAAGTCCTGCACGCGCAGCTATCCCGCGATCAAGAGCTGGTCAAGCGCTTCCAGACTGAAGCCAAGGCGGCCAACGTCGTGCAACACCCCTCGATGATCAACATCTACGAGATGGGTCATCTGGCCGGCGGCGAGACGTACTTCATCATGGAGTATCTCGACGGCGAGTCACTGGGCGACCGCTTGGAGAAGCGAGGCAAGCTGCCGGTCGATGTCACGGTGCGGCTGTGTCAGCAGATCGCAGCGGGCCTGTCGGCGGCGCACCAAAAAGGGGTCATTCACCGCGACCTCAAGCCGAACAATGTGATGGCAGTCATGGACTCGCTGGTGCCGGGTGGCGAGCGGGTGAAGATCCTCGACTTCGGACTGGCCAAGGTCGAGAAGCGGGCCTTCGATGACTCGCTGACCACCGATCGCGGCATGCTGATGGGCACGCCGGTGTACATGGCGCCGGAGCAGTGCCGCGGCGCTGCCGAAGTCGACGGCAAGGTCGATGTCTACGCGCTGGGCATCATGCTGTACGAGTTTCTCGTCGGACGGCCGCCGTTCCTGGCGCTGGATCACGGCGAGATCCTGGCGATGCATATGCGCGACCCGGTACCGCAGCTCCAGAAGATCGACCCCAGCCTGCCCAAAGAGCTGTGCACGCTGATTCACAAGATGCTGTCGAAAGAGGCAGAACAGCGACCGACGATGGCTGAGGT
The DNA here is from genome assembly GCA_035345735.1 of Pseudomonadota bacterium. Lineage (GTDB taxonomy): Bacteria > Myxococcota_A > Polyangia > Palsa-1104 > JAEUJZ01 > JAEUJZ01. Next base: position 5,242 of record DAORCZ010000266.1, read on the forward strand.
CTCGGGCGAGCTACAGCGACTGCAGGGAGAACTGGGCGGGGCGCTGGTCCAGAGCAACACACAGCAGGTCGCGACCACGGTGCTGAGCTCGCGCAGTCTGATCCTTTCGCTGCTTGTTCTCCTCTTGCTCGCGGCATCGGGGTTCCTGTTCTGGATGCGCAGGTAGGGGCGGATGGCGCTACGCTTCCAGCCAGGTGGCACGCTCAAGGAAGGCTCGTTCTACGTCGAGCGCCGAGCGGACCAAGACCTGCCGGAAGCGCTCTTGCAGGGCGAATTCTGCTACGTCTTGGCACCGCGACAGATCGGTAAGTCCAGCCTGCGGGTGCGCACCGCGAAGCTCTTGCAGTCGCAGGGCGTGCGCTGCATCAGCGTCGATCTGACGAAGATCGGCAGTCAAGAGCCGAACCCTGACTCGTGGTTCTATGCACTGGCGCAGGAAGTGGCGCTGCAGCTTGCGTTACCTGGCGACCCTTGGGAGTTTTGGCAGCAGCACAAGCACACCACGCCGACGCACCGCTTCACGCTGTTTCTGCGGCTGGAAGTGCTGGCCAAGACGCAGAGCCGAGTGGTCCTGTTTATTGACGAGATCGACAGCGTGTTGTCGCTTCCGTTCAGCAGCGATGACTTTTTCGCCGCGATCCGCGCCGTCTACAACGATCGCGCCGAAGACGCGACGCTAGAGCGCCTGACGTTCTGCTTGCTGGGAGTCGCGGCACCTGCCGATCTGATCCAGAACCCGACGCGGACGCCGTTTAACATCGGCCGCAGCGTGCCGCTGGAAGACTTCCTGCCCGAGGAAGCTGCGGCCTTCGTGGCCGGGCTGGAGGGGGCGGGCGGCGATCCGCAGCGGCTGCTGAGCGAAGTCTTGGGCTGGACCGATGGTCACCCCTACATGACGCAGCGGATCTGCGAGGTGCTGACCCGCAGCCCCAGCTCTGCTCCCGAGGCCGAGCGGGTGCTGCGCATCGTTGAGGAGACGTTCCTGCGCGATGGCCGTGATCGTGAACCCAACCTGACCTACGTCGAGAGTCGCCTGCGCGATCATCGTCAGCTGGGCCCGATGCTGCAGCTCTATCGCAGCCTGCTGCAGAACAAGGAAGTCGAAGCGGCCTGGGATAACCCGGTGCAGCTAGAGATGCACCTGGCGGGACTGGTGGCGCGGCGCACCAAGGACGGACACGCTCGCCTGGTGGTGCGCAATCGCATCTTCGCCACGGTCTTCGATCTGGCCTGGGTGCGGGCCAAGGAGTCGCGCCGCCTGCTCGACGAGCCGCTGCTGCGCTGGATCGAGTCAGGCAAGCAGAACGACTTCCTCCTGCGCGGCGAGGCACTGAAGCAGGCGCTGGACTGGTCGCGTGGTCGTCGCGACATCACCGACGAAGAGCGCGAGTATCTGCTGGCCGGTCTGGAGATCGCCCAGAAGGAAGAGCAGATCCACCGGCAGACCGAGGCCGAAAAAAACCGCGCCGAGCGAGCGGAAGCGCAGGCGCGCGCCAGGCGGCAGACCATCTACTTTCTAACCGCCGCGCTGATCTTTCTTCTGGGCGCCTTGGCGGGTGTGGGCTGGCAGTATGTGCGAGCCGAAGATCAGCGCCGGCGTGCCGAAGCTGAGAGCCGCGTTGCCGAAGAACAGCGTCGCCTGGCGGAGGCGAGCGCGATGGCCGAGCGAGGTCTGCGCGCTGCCACCGTTGCGCGGCAGCCTGGTCGTCAGATCGAGGCACTGGTGTCGGGCCTGCAAGTCGGAGCGCACATCCTGCACGAGTCGCAGCGCGGTCGCACGCTGCCGTCCACTGCGACCGAGGGCCTGCTGGTTGCGGCGCGGGCCAGCGTCTATTCGCGGGTGCTGCGTGGGCACACCGAAGAGGTGCGCTCCGCCACGTTTTCGCCCGATGGCCTGCGGATTGTCAGCGCCGGCATGGACAAGACGGCGCGGCTCTGGAATGTGAAAACCGGCGAGACGATCTTGGTCCTTAGCGGGCATCAAAGCGGCCTGCGCTGGGCTTCTTTTTCGCCTGACAGCAAGCGCATCGTCACCGCCGCCGAAGACAAGACGGCGCGCGTCTGGGATGCCGCGACCGGCGCCGCTCTGCTGACGTTGGAAGGCCACGACGCGGAGGTCCGCACGGCGTTTTTCTCGCCCGATGGCACGCAGATCCTGACCGCCAGCAACGACAAGACGGCGCGCATTTGGGATGCCGAAAAAGGAACGGAGCTACGACGGCTAGAGGGACATGAGCAGGGCGTCCTGTCCGCTGTCTATTCCCCCAATGGGCAGCGCATTCTGACCGCCAGCCAAGATCAGACGGCGCGTGTCTGGGACACCAAGCGCCTGCGGGTTCGCTTGACGCTGGCCGGTCACACCAATGCTATTCGCTCGGCGGCGTTTTCCCCCGATGGGCGGAACATTGTCACGGCGTCCTACGACAACACGGTGCGGGTCTACAGTGCCGAGACTGGCAAGGCGGTGCTGGCGCTGGAAGGCCACGCCAGCGATCTGCGCTGGGCGGTCTATTCCCCCGATGGGAAACAGATCGTCACCGCCAGCCTGGATCAGACGGCGCGAGTCTGGGATGCCGAGACCGGCCGGGCGATGATCTCGCTGGAAGGGCACACCAGTGGCGTGCGCTCTGCGGCGTACTCGCCGGACGGCAGCCTGATTGTCACGGCCAGCTACGACAACACCATGCGCATCTGGGACCTGCAGAATGGGCGGGCGCTGCGGTCGCTGGAAGGGCACTCGTATCCGGTGCGCTCGGCGGTGTATTCGCCGGATGGCCGCTCGATCGTCACGGCGAGCATGGACCACACGGCGCGTATCTGGGATAGCCAGTCGGGTCAGAGCTTGCGTACGCTGCAGGGACACGGCGATGGCGTGCGCTGGGCGGCCTATGCACCTGATGGCGCGCGCATTGTGACGGCGAGCATGGACAAGACGGCTCGCATCTGGGAGGTCGCAAGCGGCAAGAGCCTGCTTGAGCTCAGCGGTCACGGCAACAGCGTGCTGACGGCGCAGTTCTCGCCGGATGGCAAGTTCGTGGTAACGGCCAGCGATGACTACTCGGCGAGGATCTGGGACTCGCAGACCGGCGCGGCGGTGCGCTCACTGCAGGGGCACAACCTTTCGGTTCAGTCGGCTGCCTATTCCCCGGATGGGCTTTCGATCGTCACCACCAGCCTGGATCACACGGCCAAGATTTGGGAAGCCGCGACCGGCACGATGCGGCTTTCCTACACCGGACACACCGGCCGCCTGCTGTACGGCGTCTTCTCGCCGGATGGGACGCGCGTCGTGACCAGCTCCGATGACAATACGGCGCGCATCTGGGATGCCAAGTCTGGTCAAACGCTTTCGACGCTGGAAGGCCATGTCAACGGTGTGCGCAGCGCGACGTTTTCACCCGATGGCAACTTTGTGGTGACCGCCAGCTACGACAACACGGCGCGCATCTGGGATGCGAACAGCGGCAAGCCAGTCCTGACGCAAGAAGGACACACCAACGGCATCAACTCGGCAGCCTATTCCCCCGACGGGCGCTGGATCGTCACCGCCAGCTCAGATCGCACGGCGAAGATTCATCCCGCTTCGCTCATCGCCTACTTCACCATCGGCTGCAACCTGCTGCGCTCGAACGCCGAGTTCAACAAGGTCAAGGACGTCTGTCGGCCGTATCTCGATCGCTGGCCGGCCCGCTGAGGCGGCCGCGCTGCAGCCTCTAGGGGGCGGGGCCTCGTGCCCTGGGCAGCCGGCTCGGTGACATCGCCCCCGGGCCGGCGGGCGCTTTGCCTTAGGCCCGCAACCGTTGCTGGTGCAGGGCCTGGTAGTGGGGCAGGCAGTGGGCGTAGGCGGAGGCGAGGGGGCCCTGTTCGATGGGGCGGGCGGGAGAGCGTGGGGCCTGGAAGCCGCGGCT
>DAORCZ010000267.1:0-4261 GCA_035345735.1 Pseudomonadota bacterium
CGCTGTCGTCGATCAGATAGACGCGGTTCGTGGGGAAGTAGCTGTGCACCACGTCGTAGCTGGCGGCGGCCCCGAAACCACCCGCGCTGCTGCCGCTGAGCACGACCTTTTCGGGGTCAGGTAGCGTCGCCGTCACCCGCTTGAGGAAGGCCACCAAGTTCGGCCGCCCCTTGTGATGCATGACCTTCTTCTGGCCCAGACCCTCGTAGGTCTTTTCGGCATCGCCCGAGTGCACATCGCCGGTGCAGTACGGCACGTAGACCAGGTTGTAGTCGGCAAACGGGTTCTCGGGGGAGCGGTCGAGGATCGATCCCGCAAGCCCGGCCTGCTGCCGATCGAACTGCGCCTTGCCATACGGGCCGTGCGTCGAGGTGTTGAGCACGGCGCAGGTCAGGTAATTCCAACAAGCGCCGCCGCCCATCAAGAAGAACAGCAACTTTTTGCTGCCGTTCCAGTTGACGCCGATGCCCGTCGTCGTGCCGTCGTCGCAGACCGAGTCGGGAAAGTCGATCCACGTCCAGCTGTTCGTCGGTGGGGTCAGCGGCGCGCCGAGCGGGGGTCGCTGCGGTGGCATCGGGCCCGGCGGGTCCTTGGGGTCCTTCGACGGATCCATGGCCGGGTCCATCGCCGGATCCATCGGTTTTGGGTTGCCGTTGCTATCGCCGTTTTCCAGCACCTCGTCCGGCTCGGCCGGGCCACAGCCAGCGCCACAGAGCGAAAGCACCAGGCCGACTGCGGCCAAGCCACGGCCCAAGCGGGGGACTGCTAGTGGACGGGGGGACGTCAAAGAGGCCTGCTGGGTTGGACCAAACGCACGCGCCATCTCGCACCTCGACGTTGCTGCTAGGGAAAAGCGGGGTCGCAAAGGTTGGGCAGGCCGGGGACGCTGCCCGACAAAGGGCGCATCGTGGCACAGGGAGCCGCAGGCCGTCGTCCCCTAAATTCGGGCCCGCAGCAGCCACAGAAGAAAGTTCCCAAACCGACGGCGGCGCGATAGCATCTGCCCTTGTTTTTTTCGCCTCATTCCGCTTTTAGAGCTGTTTTCTATCCGAGTCAGGTCAGTTCAAATTAATTCTAAATTAAGCGATTTTCATCTTACCGTACCGCGCTTTGTTCGCAAACCAAACCCATGATTTCGATTCAAACACAGGAGCCTTCGTCAGTCATGACTGCACAAGAAAAACGTATCGCAATCATCGGTGGTGGCCCCGGCGGGCTATTCAGCGCCTATCAGCTCGGTCGGCTATCGCAGGGGGCGCACCAGGTGACCGTCTTTGAAGCCAGCCCGCGCCTCGGTGGCAAGATCCTCACGCAGAAGTTCGAGTCGGGATCGGTGATGTTCGAAGGCGGGGTCGCCGAGCTCTACCACACGCTGCAGGGCCCCGACGCGCTGTGGGATCTGGTGCAGGAGCTGGAGCTACCGACGGTTGAGATGCACGGCCCGACCGTGGTCTTGGATGATCAGTTTATCTATGGCGATGACGATATCCGCAAATACCTGAGCGAAAAGAGCCTGCGGGAAATTCGCAAATTCTACAAACGCTGTACCGAACAGAGGACACCACAGCAGTTCTGCTCATTTAATACCCCGAAGCTCAATCGGCACCCATTAAACAATATAAGCTTTGATGATTTTATCGCCGACATTAAGGACGAAAAAGCCAAGCACTATGTGAGAATCTTCAGCCATAGCGATATGGCGACCGAGCCGCACCTCACGACCGCGCTGTACGGCGTCGACAACGTGCTGGTCGATGAGACCGACTACTGCCAGCTGTACTCGATCGTGGGGGGCATCGAGCGCCTGCCGCAGACCCTGGCGGGGCGCATCCGCGCCGATGTTCGGCTGCGCTGTCCGGTGCTCGCGGTTGAGCAGCAGCGGGATGGCGAGGGACCGCCGCGGTATCGCGTGACCTTCCAACCCGGTGAGCAGCGACGCAGCGCGGAGACGCAGGACTTCGACGCCGTCGTCGTGGCGCTGCCGGTGAACTGGCTGCCGCTTATCGAGTGGCGCGGCGCGCGGCTGCACGAGGCGATGATGCGGCACCACGCTGCCTACCACAACCTGGCCCACTACCTGCGCATCACCCTGCTGTTCCGCGAAAAGTTCTGGCAGTCGCAGATCCACGACTCGTACTTCGTGCTCGACAACCTCGGCGGCTGCTCGGTCTACGACGAGGGCAGCCGGCACGAGAGCGGGGCCCAAGGCGCGCTGAGCCTGCTGCTCGCTGGCGCCAACGCGCTGACACTCGGCAACTTCAGCGATAGTGACCTCGTCGAGCAAGCGCTCACCGCCCTGCCCTGGCCAGTGGCGCAGACCCGCGAGCTGCTGATCGACTCGCGCGTGCATCGCTGGATTGGCACGGTGAACTCGCTGCCGGCCGGCCGACCGATCCGTGGCATGAAACGGCGGCATCAGCTGGGCAAGGCGGGCTTCTCAGGCCTGGTGATGGTGGGCGACTACCTGTTTGATTCGACGCTCAACGGCGTCTTGGCGTCGTCCGCCGTGGCCAGCAAGCTCTTGCTCTCGCAGCTTGCGGGCGGGCCGAGCACGTAGCGAACTCGACCACGATCGTCGCTGGATCCCGTCCGTGCTTTTGACTTCGCGGGCGGGACGATTGTGATACGGTGCGCGGCGTATGCCGTCGCGCCACTCTCGTAAGGTTCACAAGACGCAGCCGGTGCAGTCGCCCATCGCGGCCGAAGCCCCCGCCCAGCCCGCCAGCAAGTCCGGTCGGCCCGCACCACAAACGCCTGCGCAGTCCCCCCCAAAATCTAGCGCCTCGCATCACCCGCCCGCCGGCCTGCATGGTGGCGAAGGCGATGGAGATGCTGCCGCGCACCACCAGCCCTTCATCGCCGCACACGAGGAAGTCGCAGAGCTCTCGTGGCAAGCGGTGATCCTGGGCGCGCTGTTCGGCATCTTGTTTGGTGCCTCGACGGTGTACTTGGCGCTGCGGGCAGGCCTCACGATCTCGGCATCGATCCCGATCTCGGTCTTGTCGATCGCGGTGTTCAAGAAGATCGGCAAGAGCACGATCCTGGAAAACAACATCGTTCAGACGCTGGGCTCAGCCGGTGAGTCGATCGCGGCCGGTGTGGTGTTCACGGTGCCGGCGCTGCTCTTCCTGTCGGGCGGCGACAACTACTTCCGCTATGGCCAGATCCTGACGCTGGCAGCCGTCGGTGGTGTGCTGGGCATCCTGTTTATGATCCCGCTGCGCCGCAGCCTGATCGTAAAAGAGCACGGTCGCCTGCCCTACCCCGAAGGCACGGCCTGTGCCGAAGTGCTGATGGTCGGTGAAAAGGGCGGCAGCCTGGCCAAGCGCGTGTTCCATGGGGTGTTCATGGCGGCGGGTTACTGGCTGCTCATGGGCGTGTTCCGACTGTGGCGCGACACCCCGGGCCTGCGCACCGGACCGAAGGACATCTATCCGAATGCGACGCTCGACTGCAACATCACGCCGGAATACCTCGGCGTCGGCTATATCGTCGGTCCGCGCATCGCCAGCGAGATGGTCTCGGGCGGCGTGCTGTCTTGGCTGGCGCTGATTCCGCTCATCTCGCTGTATCTGCCGGAAGCGCAGCGCGTCGCGGACCTGCATGCGCTGGGCTACACCGATGCCTGGATCGCCAGTCACTCCGTCGCCGAGCAGATCTATCGCGGCTACGTCCGCTATGTCGGGGCTGGCGCCGTAGCCTGCGCCGGGGTGATGACGCTCCTACGAACGCTGCCGACCATCTGGGCAAGCTTCCGCGACTCGCTGCACGAGCTTGCCGGGCGGGCCCGCGGCACGAAGCCCTCGACGGTGCGCACCGAGCGCGACATTCCCCTGCCGGTGGTCGTCATTGGAACGATTGTCCTTGGCGCGCTGATCGCTGTGCTGCCCAACCTGCCGGGGACGTTCCCGGGCTCGATCGTCATCTCGCTCTTGATCGTCGCCTTCGGCTTCTTCTTCGTCACGGTGGCCAGCCGCATCGTCGGCATCATCGGTAGCTCGTCGAATCCGATCTCGGGCATGACCATCGCCACGCTGATGGGGACGTGTCTGGTGTTCATCGCCATCGGCTGGCGCGGTGACGCGCATCAAGCGGCGGCCCTGCTCGTCGGGTCGGTGGTGTGCATCGCTTCGGCCAACGCGGGTGCGACCTCGCAGGATCTGAAGACGGGGTATCTGGTCGGCGCGACGCCCTACAAGCAGCAGATCGGCCTCATCATCGGCGTTCTGGTGTCGGTGCTGGCGATTGGCGGCACGCTGCT
>DAORCZ010000267.1:4361-9132 GCA_035345735.1 Pseudomonadota bacterium
TCGCGGTGGTGCTGGTGCGCCAAGCGATGAGCAAGGTGCCGCGCCTCTAGGCCGCCCGCACCGCCCCTGTCGTCCTCCCCCCGCCCCCGCCCCCGACCCCGACCGTCGGCGCGACTCGCGCCAGCTTTCCCCCTCAAATCTCGCTAGTTGGCCAGCCATAGACGGAAGTTATGGGGCCATAAGAAGGCGCAATGTCTGCGCCTGACTCCTCACACCTATACTTGGGCTGCAATTTTCTCGTCGGTGTGCAGGCGCTAGCAGCCGGGGTCTCCAGGCGCGGTGTCTGGGGCCAAGGGGCAGCCGCAAGCCGACGCTTATGCAAGGGGGAGATGCATGAAGACCAGGCTTATGTCCGCGACGCTTCTTGGCCTGACGCTGGCGGCGGTCGGCTGTCCAGGCGAGATGATGAACATGAACATGATGATGAATCAGACGCCCGGGAAGCGGGTGTCCAAGGCCAGCACGGTCGCCATCAGCGACGATGATGCGACGGTAGCGATGGTGAATCCGGAAGACGGCTCGGTGTCGTTCTTCAACACCGCCAACAACCAGAAGCTGGCGACGCTCAAGACGGGTGGCGAGCCCTCCTCGGTCGTCATCCATCCCGACAACACCACGGCCTTTGTCGCCAACCGCGCCGATGCGACGGTCGTGAAGATCACCGGCATCAACACCAACGCCCCGGCCGTCGCTGGCACCGTGCCTGTTGGGTCGGAGCCGACTGGCCTCGCACTGTCCCCCCTTGGCGGCAAGCTGTTCGTCGCTGAGTATGCCGAAAGCCATGTCTCGGTCATCGACACCGCGGCGATGACCCGCAGCGACTTTGTGGCCAGCGTGCGCAACCCGCGCAGCATCGCCGTCACCAACAACCTCGACACCAACGAGGGCGACGAGCTCGTGATCGTGCCGGAGTTCTTCGGCGATCCCCAGGCCGATGGCGAGTCGAAGAACAACGGTCGCAAGGGCCGCGTGCACCTCTATGGCTTCGACGGCTCAGACAAGGGCGTCATTGGCCTCGATCCATTCACCAACACTGGCGCCGGGCTGGAAACCAGCACCGCGCCCAATCAGCTCTACTCGGTGGCGATCACCAATGGCCGCATCTACCTGCCCTCGGTCTCGGCTTCGCCGGCCCTGCCGCTGAACTCGAAGAGCAACGTCTACCCTGTGGTCTACGTCGGCGACCTGACGACCAAGCAGCAGGTCCTGGGCGGCAACGGAACCTTCAATCCCGCTGAGCAGATTCTGGGATTTGCCGCGCCGCAGAACTTCCTCGGCGAGCTTGTCGACCTCGACTTCGTGCCCGGCACCAGCATCGCGTACGCTGTGTCGCGCGCCGGTGATGCCGTGCAGCGCATCGACTTCTCGGCCTCGCCGCCGGGCCTGGGATCGGGCAACAAGAAGCAGATCGACGTGCTCGGCACCGGCACCATGCAGTGCCAAAACCCGTCGGGCATCGTCATGGGCGCCAAGCTGCAGAAGGCCTACGTCAACTGCTGGGTGTCGCGGCGCCTCGCGGTCCTGGACCTGACCAACCAAGCGGTCGAGACCGTCGTCGATTCGACACCGCTCGCCACGGCGGGCAGCCCAGCGGAAAAGATCGATCACGGTCGCCGCCTGTTCTACACCGGCCGCGGTCGCTGGTCTGGCGATGGCACGGGCATGGCCCCGCCGACCGCGACCGGTCATGGCCAGGCCTGGTCCTCGTGCGGCACCTGTCACCCCGATGGCTTGACCGACAACATCACCTGGATCTTCGCCGCCGGCCCGCGTCAGTCGACGTCGATGGACGGCAGCTTCTCGCACGGCCCCGGTGCGCAGAAGCAGCGCATCTTCAACTGGACGGCGATCATCGACGAGATGCACGACTTCGAAGCCAACACGCGCGGCACCTCGGGTGGACTCGGCGCCATCACCACCACCAACTGCGGCACGCTCACCGCCGAGACCCGCACCACCACCAACGGCTTCCTGGCTGGCCCCAACGCCACCCTCGCCTCGGCGGGCTGTGCACCGAACGACTGGGATGACATCAACGAATTCTCGAAGACCATCCGCCCGCCCAAGGGGCGTCGCTTCCTGGATGCGGCCTCGGTCACGCGCGGCGCAGCACTGTTTGGTGCAGCGCAGGCTGCCTGTGTGAAGTGCCACGGTGGCGCGGGCTGGACCGTCTCGCGGCGGTTCTACAACCCTTCGACCAACAACATGACAACCCAGGGCACGACGGCGTACGTCATGCCGACGGCCAACCTCAACACCGCCGGCTTCTCGAAGAACGTGACGCAGATCTCGAACCAGACCCCCGACGCCGCGGACGCGACGGAAGATCAGTTCGCGCTGCCGCCGACGCAGCTGACCTGCAACATTCGCGAGGTCGGGACCTTCGGCGTCCCTGGCGACGTCACGCGCACCAACGCCCTCGAAACGGCTCCGGCCCGCAACGCCACCGCCACCGGAGGTGCCACGATGATGACCAACCGTGCCCAGGGTCGTCGTGGCTACAACGCACCGTCGCTGTACGGCCTGCAGGTGGGTGGCCCCTTCCTGCACCACGGCCAGGCCAAGACCCTGGATGAGCTCTTCAACGACTCGAAGTGGGGCAACCACTGGAAGGCCGGCAACCCCAACTTCCTAAGCGGGGCCAGCGCCGCCACCGACCGCGCCGACCTGATCAACTTCCTGTGGTCGATCGACGCCAGCACCACCGAACAGGCCGTCCCCACCGGTTTCGACAACACCACCGCCACCGGCCAGACCCAGGGCTGCGTCTGCCCGGGCGGCGCGGCATCCTGCTAGCGCGCTCTCCGTCTTCGTCCCCTCACCGTGCGTCTCTTGACCGATCGGTCAAATCCCGCTACCGCCAACCGCCGCCCAGCGCCTGATACAGGGCGACGGCGGCAGCCATCTGGCGCTGCTTGTTTTCGATGAGCTCGATCTGAGCGTCGAGAGCGTCGCGGCGGGTGAGCAGCACTTCCATATAGTCGGCGCGGGCCGAAGCAAACAGCCGCGTCGAGATATCGACCGACAGGGTGAGCTTCTGCACCTGCTGCGCCTTCTGCTCGTAGCTCTTCTGCAGGTTGTCGATGAGGGCGAGCAGCCGCACGACGTCGATAAAGCCGCTCAAGATGGCGCGCTCGAACTGATAGACGGCCTGCATCTGCTTCGAGTTGGCGGTGAAGTACGTCGCGGTGATGGCGCGACGGTTGACGAGAGGAGCAAAGATGTCCGTCGCGAAGCCATAGACCAGCGAGGCAGGCAGCGACACCAGCTTCAAGAAATCGAAGGACTGAATGCCGATGGTCGCGCTGATGCCGAGCGTCGGGTAGAACCCCGCTTTGGCGACCCGGAAATCAAGCTCAGCAGCCGCCAACGCCAGCTGCGCCTGCTTCACATCGGGGCGATTTTCGAGGAGCTGCGACGGGATCCCGCTGTGCACGATCGGCGGCAGCAGCTGATCGATGGGTCGCACGGAAGTCCGCTCGACGCGCTGCGGCAGCCGGCCGACGAGGAAGTTGACGCGGTTTTCGGCCTCGACGATCTGCTGCTGGATGACGAACTGACGGCTCTGGTTCTTGTAGACCTCGGCTTCGAAGCGCTTCACGGCTAGCTCGTTGGCACGCGCCGCTTCCTTCTGCATGCGCACAACGACCAGTGCGTTGCGTTGAATCTCGATGTTCTGCTTGAGGACCTCTAGCTGCGCATCGAGTGCCACCAGTTCGTAGTACGAAGTCGCCAGCTCACCGATGAGACGGGTGACGGCAAACTTGCGGCCCTCGGCCGTGGCGAGATAGCGCAGGGCGGCGGCCTGCGTCGCATTGCGCAGCTTCTTCCAGACGTCGATCTCCCACGATGCGGTAAAGCCCAGCGCGAAGTTCGCGAGGTTCGCCGACACGCCGTTCACATCATCGGCGGTGCCCTGGCTGCTGTACTGGCTGACCTTGTCGATACCGGCGCCGGCCCGAATACCGACGCGCGGCAGGTACTCGCCGCGGCGGGCCATGACTTCGTTCTGCGCGATGTCGACTTCTAGCGCGACGATGTTCAGCTCTTGGTTGTTCTTCAGCGCCAGGTCGATGAGCGCAGTCAGTCGCGCATCGGTAAAGAACTCGCGCCAGCCCACCTGGGCCGAGTTGTTGGTATCGGCGACGCCGCCGAAGCTTCCCGGCAGCTGGGTATTGGCGGCCCGGGCCGGCCCACGCGGCAGCGCGGGAATGCAGGCCGAGGTCAAAAGAGAGCACAGAAGTCCGACGCAGAGCGCAGGGTGAAAGCTACGCATGGTGCACCATGTCTTCGGTCAGCGGCTGCTCTTCCTCGTCGCGGATCAGCGATCGGCCCTCGGCGATCTTGCCGAACACGTAGTACAGGCCCGGCACCACAACGACACCGAAGACAGTGCCGAACAGCATGCCGCCCAGGGCGCAGGAGCCAATGGTGCGGTTGCCGATGGCGCCCGGTCCGGTGGCCATAACCAGCGGCACCAGACCGGCGACAAACGCGAACGAGGTCATGAGGATCGGTCGGAAGCGTACCTTGGCCCCTTCGATGGCCGCTGCCGCCACACTGAGCCCCTCGGCGTGCTTCTGCGTCGCAAACTCCACAATCAGCACGGCGTTCTTGCTGAGCAAGCCGACCAGCATGATCAAGCCCACCTGGGCGTAGATATCGTTGGCCAGCCCCATCAACCGCAAGAGCTCGAACGAACCGAAGACACCTGCCGGCAGCGAGAAGATGACGGCGAGCGGGATGATGAAGCTCTCGTACTGCGCGGCCA
>DAORCZ010000268.1:0-3981 GCA_035345735.1 Pseudomonadota bacterium
GTGCAGCAAAACCACGTCAAGCTCACTCGCAGCCGAATATGTAAACACCCCCCTAGCGCGTCGCCGCACTGCGCAAAGTCCGCGCAACGTACGAAAGACAAACGAAGCACAACACCGCCGCCACCAGCCAAGGCGAAAGCAGCCCCCGCCAGGTCAGCGGCTCGCCTTTGATGACGTGATTCATCAGCGTGTTCTGCGACAGCCCCGGGACCCACGCATGCCAGGGCTGCTCGGCCCCCGGGTTGAAGACCGTGATCGTCGGCGCCAGCGAGACAAACATCACCACGACCGTGGCGCTGGCCTGCGCTTCTTTGAAGGTCTTGCAGCGGATGGCGATGGCCATGATCAGCGCCGCGATCATGAAAGAAAACGGCAGCAGGATGCCCATGAACAGCGCCGCCTCGCGCGGGCCGTACTGAAACAGCGCCTGCAGGCTATCGCTGCGAATCAGCAGCTGCGCCGGCAAGAAGCTCAGCGACGACAGCGTTGCCACCAGCAGGCCGACGCAAGACACCGCCACCCACTTGCCGACGACGATCGTCGAAGGCGGCGCCGGGTTCATCAGCAGGGGCTCCAGCGATCCGCGCTCGCGCTCACCCGCCGTGGTGTCCAGCGCCGCCCCCAGCAGGCCATACACCACCGCCATCAGCACCAAAAGCGGCAGCATCGAGGTGAGCTGCGCCGAGCGGGACTGCTGGCTCGCCAGGTCGCGCTCCTGCAGCGTGATCGGCTCTAGCAGCGCCGGCGAGACCCCGCGGATCGAAAGGCGCAGCATCGCTTGTTCGCGACCAAAGCCGCGCAGCAGCCGCGACAGCCGCCCGACCCCCGCTTGGGCCCGCTGATTGCTGCTGCTGACGACGATCTCGACGATCGGCGGCTCGCCGCGCAGGAGCTTGGACTCGAAGTCGGACGGCACCACCAGCACCGGATCGGCCAGCTCGTTGTTCTTGAGCTGGGCTTCGTAGGCGGCCGGCGCCTCGCGAAGGCGGTGATTCTGGCGCTCGATGTAGTTGCGCAGCGTCGGCGCTTCCGCCAGGCCGGCGGCGTAGACCTGTCGCCCTTCGGCCCGCTCTTCGAAGCTGGCGACAAGCTGGCTCAGCGCCGCCAAGATCACCGGCCCCAGCAGGACCGAGCTAAAAAACACCGCCAGCAGCGTGCGGCGATCGCGCAGCGCATCGATGAACTCTTTGCGGAAGACGCTGAGGGTGAGGGTGAGCGGGCTAGGGTGGCGACGCGGGCTCATGCGGCGCTCCTCTCCTGGCTGGTGAAGGCCAGCTTGACGAAGGCCTCTTCAAAGTCGGGCTCGCCGCTCTGTGCGCACAGCTCGGCCGGTGTGCCGGTGGCGACGGTGCGCCCGTGCGAGACCAGCACCACCTGATCACACAGCCGCTCGACCTCTTGCATGATGTGCGTCGAAAAGACGATGCACTTGCCCTCTTCATCGCGCAGCCGACGCAGCGCCGCCCGCAGGCGACGCGTCGACAGCACATCCAGGCCGTTGGTCGGCTCGTCGAGGATGATGTTCGGCGGGTCGTGCACGATGGCGCGGGCCAGCGCCGTCTTCATGCGCTCGCCTTGGCTGAAGCCTTCGGTGCGGCGTTCCAGCAGGCCGTCCATCTCCAGCACCTTGTTCAGCCAGTGGATGCGGGCGTTGGCGTCGCTGTCGCTCATGCCGTGCAGGCGGGCGTAGTACAGGATGTTTTCGCGCGCCGACAGCCGCGGATAAAGGCCGCGCGCATCGCTGAGGATGCCCAGCCGACCCAGGGCCTGGCGCCGGCTCTGAACGATATCCAGGCCATCGACGTGCACCCGTCCGGCATCGGCATCGATCAGCCCAGCGACGATGCGCAGGCTGGTGGTCTTGCCGGCGCCGTTGGGGCCAAGCAGGCCGGTGATGCGGGCATCTTGGGCGGTGAAGTGAACGTCGCTCACGGCGGCCACGACCTCGACCTGCTTGCCGCGGCGCTGGGTGAAGCGCTTGCTTAAGCCTTCGACGCTGATCATCGGCGCACCTCGGGTTTTGGGGCGGGGACGGCGGGCGCAGCAGGAGCAGCAGCCGGCACGATGCCGGGATAAAACGGCGGCCGAGGCATGGCCGCAGCACAGCTGGCGTCGACCGCCAGCGCCTCACGATCGCTAGGGGCATCGATAAAGCGATGCAGGACCTCGCCGATGCACGGCAGGGGCAGCACCCCGTGGCCGGCGTTTTCGACGCGGACATGGCGGGCCTTGTCCCCCAGCGCCGCCGCAACGCGCTCACCATGACGCGGCGGGGTCACCGGGTCGAGCCCGCCCGAAAACACCAGCGTCGCCGTGCTCGCCATCGGCAGCGAGTGGAAGGCGGCCGGCACCGTGCCGCGTGGCCAGTGATCGCAGATCTCTTGGTACTGGCGCCGGAAGCTGGCCTGAAATTCCGCCTCCAGCGACGCATCTACGTGGTTTCCTCCGGAGCGTGGCGGCGGCAAGGGAAAGTCCTCGGTGCAGATCACCGAGAAGTGCATGCCCAGCGCCAGCCGCATGGCATCGCCGGTCGAAAGCGCCAGGCTCAGGCCCAGCAGCGACTCGGGATGTCCCGCGGCCGCCTGGCTTAGCGCAAGCGGCAGGGCCGAAGCCAAGCTGGGCACGTAAAGCGGCGAGCGCACCAGGCCCAGCACGTCGTCGCGGGTCAGGGTCAGCGTCTCGGTCACGCCGGTGAAGGGATGCGCCACCGTCACCTCGCGCGGCAGGCTGGCCAGCAGACGCGCCCAGGTCGCGCGCAGCCCGGGATAGCGCTTTTGACAGGAGGCCTCCGAATCGCAGGCCGCAAGCCAGGTCGAAAACGCCGCCGCCACATCGGCGCCCAGGGAATCGGGCAGGTGCCCATCCGGCGGTGCCACGCCATCGATCACGGCCCGCCGCACGCTGCCGGGAAACTGGCGCAGATAGTCCAGCGCCGCCCGCGTGCCGTACGAGCCCCCGACGACGTTGATCTGCGACGCGCCCAGCGCTTCGCGCACCGCGTCGGCATCGGCCATGGCCATCGGCGTCGCGTAGTAGCGCAGGTCGCCATGCGGCAGGGCCTGCAGCGCGGACAAGCAGTCGGAAAGGTAACGATCCCACTTCCCCGCGCCCATCAGCTCTTTGAGCGGGGTGGTCGGCGGCTGCTCGGGACAGTAGAGCGGTGCGCTGCGCCCGGTGCCGCGCTGATCGATAAAGACGATGTCGCGCCGATTGTTCAGCCGCTTGAGGAGCGTGCTGATCGGCGACAGCAGCCGCGTTGCCGCCTGCCCCGGCCCCCCGGCGAAGAAGAACACCGGATCGGGCTTTTTGTTGCGGGCGACGGCGGGCAGCACCGCGAAGTGGATGTCGATGGTCGGCCCCTCGGCCCCGGGACGCAGCGGGCGGGCGATCGATCCGCACAGCACCTCGACCTCGCTGCCGGGGACGCGACAGGGGCTTAGAAGTCCCGGCCGGGGCTCGGCCTGCCCCGGCTGGCTGCCCCCAAGAAGCACGAGCCCCAGCACCAGCAGGCCGGCGGAAAGAGACCCCGAAGACGGCTTCATGGCCGCGCAGGGTACTGAGTCTGCGGTGGCGAAGCTATAGACGAAGCGCCGCCAAGAGCGCCGCGCTGACCCGATCGACGTCGGCGTCCGAAAGCTCGGAGTGCAGCGGCAGGGCCAGCCCGCGGTGGTGAAGCTCGCTGGCGATCGTCAGATCCCCGTCCTGCACCCGCGACAACGAGCCCGACAGGCGCAGCACCTTGGCATCGCGATACGCCGACAGGTGCTGCAGCGCGTACGAGGCGACCTGCGTCTCGATACCGGCATCGGACAGCCCCTGCCGCAGCGCCGAGCGATTGCAGCCGGCTGGCAGCACGACGGCAAACGTCTGGTAGATGCGCCCCGGGTGGTCGGTCTGAAAAGTCAGGCCGTAGCCCGACAGGCGATCGCGATAGCGCTCGGCCAGCTCGCGATGGCGAGCAATCAGGGCCGGCAGGCGGGC
>DAORCZ010000268.1:4081-6133 GCA_035345735.1 Pseudomonadota bacterium
GACCAGAATGGGGCGGCCAGAATCGCGGGCCTTGCGATAAGCTGCCCGGCGTTCGAGATGAGCGCGCGTCCCCTCTCAGCCTGGCTCGCGGCCCCGGGGCTCTCCCGGGCGGTGGTGGGTTTTGGGCTGAGTGCCCTTTTCGCCTGTGCCCCGGCAAGTCCGCCGAGCAGCCCGCCTGATGTTCCGGCCCCGCCCGTGCTCTCGGCGGCGGCGGAAGGAGCGGCCCGTCGTGAGCTGGTGCCGGGCTCGCTGCTCGTCGAGCTTCGGCGGGGTCTGACGCTGCCGCTCGTGGACCGCGGGAAGACCGCGGTGGTGCTGCCCGGCGACGAGCTGCGCTTGGCCGACATCCCGCTGCGCCCGCTGCGTCGGATTGCTGAGGCCGTGCCCTGGGATGCTGAAAGCGGCGAGATCTGGCTGCTGCAGCTCGCCAACCCGCCGACCATTCCTGCGAGCCTGACTGCCGACGAGACGCTGGCCGCGATCGCCGCGGTGAGCCGCGATCCCCGCGTTCGCCGCGCCGAGCCGGATCGCATCCGCTACGCCAGCGTCGACGGCGGCAGCGACGGCGGCCGAGATGGGGGCAGCGACGGTGGAGGACCGGGGGGGCGGGCCAACGATCGCTTCTATCCGCAGCAGTGGAGCCTGCCCATGGTGCGCCTGCCCGAGGCTTGGGCGACCACCGGCGGATCGAGCGAGGTGGTGGTGGCGATCCTCGATACCGGCATCGTCCCCGGCCATCCCGATCTGGCGGGGCGGCTCTTGCCCGGCTACGACTTCATCAGCAATCCCGACAGCGCCGACGACGGCGATATGCGCCGCGATCCCGACCCTACCGATACTGGCACCGTCGATACCAGCCGGCTGCACGGCACCCACGTGGCCGGCATCCTGGGGGCGCTGACCGGCAATCGCCTGGGGGTCGTCGGCATCGATCAGCGCTGTCGCTTGCTGCCAGTGCGCGTGCTGGGGGTGCGAAACGGCGACGGCATCGACACCGACATCGCCGATGCGGTGCGCTGGGCGGCCGGCCTGCCCGTCGGAGAGCTGCCACGACCCAGCCGCCCCGCCGATGTCCTAAACCTTAGCTTTGGCGGGCCGGTGCTGTCGTTCACGCTGCAGCGCGCGGTGCAGCAGGCGATCGCCGCCGGGGCGGTGGTGGTGGTCGCGGCCGGCAATGGGGCCGAGGACGCGCGCAGCTACTCGCCCGGGGGCCTGGATGATGTCATCTCGGTCGGGGCGGTCGGACGGGCCGGACGACGCACGCGCTATTCCAACTTCGGGCCGCGCATCGATCTTTTGGCCCCGGGCGGCGATGCCGAACTCGTCGAGGAGACCGACGGAGGCCCGCGCGTCGACGGCATCCTGTCGACCTATCGCGACGAGGGGTTACGTGATAACCCCGACGACCTCTACACCTATGACGTACTTTCCGGTACCTCGCAGGCCGCGCCGCATGTCGCTGGGGCGGCGGCGCTGGCTCGCGCGGTCGCTCCCGGGCTGCGGCAGCGACAACTGGCGGCGCTGCTGGCCGTGTCGGCCAATCCGCACTATCGCTGCGACAGCGATCCGCTGCAGGGCTGTGGCGCGGGCCTGTTGGACATCGCCAGCCTGGTGACGCTGGCGCAGAAGCAGCCGGGCTGTGGCTGCGCCGGGGACCAAGTCTGCCTGTCCGATCTGCGCTGTCGCGAAGCGCCGCTCCTGCACCCGCCGCTCATCCCGGATAACACCATCCACGGGGGCTGGTGCCAGGTGGCGACGCCGCGGACTTTGCCCCCCTCGCCAGCCCGACCCCTCGGCGGGCTCTTGGCGCTGGCTGGGCTCCTTCTTTTTCGCCGTCGGGGGCGGCATCGGGTCCGAAGGCCGACGCTGCCCAGGGGTTGAGACTTCTATGAAACCAGACGACATCGTGATTACCGGGCTCGGCGTGATCAGCGCGCTCGGCCCTGACCTCCCGGCCTTCCTCGCCGGCCTGCGGGGCGGCAAGACCGCGATCGGCAAGCTCAGTCGCTTTGAGGCCAGCGGCGGTCGCAGCGACCTTGTCGGGCAGGCGCC
>DAORCZ010000268.1:6233-9088 GCA_035345735.1 Pseudomonadota bacterium
ATGACCGCCTGTTCGTCGTCGGCGCTGTCGATCAGCCAGGGCCGCGACCTGATCCTCCTTGGCCAGACCGATGTCGCGATCTGTGGCGGGGCCGAGGGGCTGTGCCCGCTGACCACGGCGGGCTTCTCGGCGCTGCGCGCGACCTCGCCCGAGCTCTGTCGGCCCTTCGATCGCGATCGCAAGGGCCTGAACCTGGGCGAAGGGGCGGCGGTGCTGATCTTGGAGAGCGGTGAGCATGCGCGTCGACGCGGTGCTCGCATCTACGCCCGTCTAGTCGGGACCGGACTGTCCTGCGACGCCTACCACATGACCGCCCCGCAGCCCGA
Source organism: Pseudomonadota bacterium (assembly GCA_035345735.1). GTDB lineage: Bacteria > Myxococcota_A > Polyangia > Palsa-1104 > JAEUJZ01 > JAEUJZ01. The sequence goes on from DAORCZ010000268.1 coordinate 6,560, forward strand.
AGGCGGAGGAGCCGTCCTGGCCATGCGCGCGGCCTGTCGCGACGCCGGGCTGTCGCCGGAAGCCATCGACTACGTGAATGCGCACGGCACCGGTACGCCGCACAACGACGCCGCCGAGACCGCCGCGCTGCGCCAGCTTCTGGGAGCGGGGACGGGGCGCGTGCCGGTGAGTTCCATCAAGTCACTTCTCGGCCACACGCTGGGGGCAGCGGGCGCGATCGAGGCGGTGGCTTCAGTGCTGTCGATTGTCCACGGGGTCCTGCCGCCGACCGCGCAGCTTGTGACCCCCGATCCGGCGTTCGCGGGGGGCGATGGGGCCAGCCCCGACTTCGACTTCATCATGGACACGGCGCGGCAGGCTCGCTGCCAGGTCGTCCTGTCGAATAGCTTCGCCTTTGGCGGCAACAACGCCGCGCTGCTTTTCGCCGCCGCCTAAGCCCGGTCGCCTGTGGCACACTGCCACGATGAGCACCTCGGCCTCCTCTGCCCCGTCCACCCCAGTCTCTCGTGAACAGCTTGAAGCCACGGCCAGCGCCGCCGCTGCCTATGTGCGCGAGCTACAAGAGCGTATCTGCAGCGCGCTCGAGGCCTTGGAGGTCGGCGTGGGCAGCGCTGCTCGCTTCCGCTTCGATGCCTGGCAGCGCCCGGGGGGCGGCGGCGGGCGCTCGGGCGTTCTGGAAGGCGGCGAGGTCTTTGAAAAAGCCGGCGTCAACGTGTCCGAGGTCTTCGGCCAGCTTGAGCCCGGTTTTGCCGGCACCATGCCCGGCGACGGCACCGAGTTTTACGCCACCGGCATCTCGCTGGTGCTGCACCCACGCAATCCCTATGCCCCGACGACGCATGCCAACTTTCGCTTCCTGCGGCGCGGCGACACGGGCTGGTTTGGCGGCGGCGCCGATCTGACGCCGTACTACCCCAACCCCGACGACATCGTGCACTTTCACCGCACGCTGAAGGCAGCCTGCGATGCCCACGACCCGTCGTACTACCCGCGCTTTAAGGCCTGGGCCGACGAGTACTACTTCCTCAAGCATCGCGGCGAGACGCGTGGCATCGGTGGCACCTTCTTCGACTACCTGCACGACGACCTGGCCAAAAACCATGCCTTCTGGCGCGACGCCGGGGCCTCGTTCCTGCCGGCCTACCTGCCGATCGTCAGTGGGCGGCACCAGATGCCCTACGGCGAGCGCGAGCGCCAGTTTCAGCTCTATCGTCGCGGACGCTACGTCGAGTTCAACCTGATCTACGACCGCGGCACCGTCTTTGGCCTGAAGACCGATGGCCGCGTCGAGTCGATCCTGATGTCGCTGCCGCCGCTGGTGCGCTGGCAGTACGACTATCGCCCCGAGCCGGGCAGCCCCGAGGCGGCGCTCTACGACTGCCTGCGACCGCGCGACTGGCTGGCCGAAGCCAGCGCACGCTCTTCCTAAGATCGACGCGCCGATCGGCGATACGATGGGAGGGGCGCCCCGACGGAAAGCAGAGGGTGCGGGGTCGCTTCACTAGACTTGCACTGTCACTGTCACTGTCACTTGGGGGGGGAAACCGATGTCGCGTCGCAATCAGACTCGCTCACGATCGACGGCAGCTGGGCTGGGGCTGCTGAGCTTGGGCCTCTTTTCCTGTGGGGTCACGGGGACGGATGGCCCGGGGGTGATGCAGCAGCCCGGCACGCAGCCGAGCTTTGGCATCAGCTATACCGGCGACGGCACGTACTACGGGGCGACCGGCGCAGGAGCCTGCTCGTACGAAGCCTCGCCGGGGAACCTGATGGTCGCGGCGATGAACGCACCGCAGTGGCAGGGCAGCGCGGTCTGTGGCATGTGCGTCGAGGTGACGGGCCCCAAGGGCGACGCCAACAAGATCGTCGTGCGCATCGTCGACCTCTGCCCGGAGTGCAAGACCGGCGATCTCGATCTCAGCCAGGAGGCGTTTGCCAAGATCGCCGATCCCGTCGCGGGCCGCGTCAAGATCACCTGGCAGCCGGTGGCCTGCGCGGTGACCGGGCCGATCTCGTACAAGTACAAGGACGGCACCTCGCAGTGGTGGATGGGCGTGCAGGTCCGCAACAGTCGCTTGCCGGTGAAAAAAGTCGAGCTCAAGGAAGGCAACACCTTCACCGAGCTCAAGGCCGAGAGCTATGGCTACTACACGCTCAGCTCGTCGGGGGGACGGCCGGGGCCCTACTCGTTCCGGCTGACCTCGACCACCGATATCCAGCTCAGCGAGCCCAGCGTGCCGCTGTCGCCCAACGTCATCGTCCAGGGCACGCAGCAGTTTCCTTAGCCGGGGGCCGCTACATATCGCCGGCGTCTGAGCGCGGGCTCAGGTCGGCGGGCGGCGTCATATCGGGCGGCGGGCTGCTGAGATCGACGACGAACGAGCAGGCCTCGGTGCTGCCTTTGAGGTGGCAGATGGCGTCGCTGCGGCACTCGTACTCGGGTGGGCAGGCGCGCTCGGCGGTGTCGCAGCGATAGCTGCAGGTCGGCAGGGATGGGCTGAAGCAGCGGGCGAAGAGCAGCACCGCAA
>DAORCZ010000269.1:0-9072 GCA_035345735.1 Pseudomonadota bacterium
GATGCGGCTCATGGGGTCTGACTCCTTTTGGGGTGAAATCGCGAAGTTGCGATGTCCCCTAGAACAACAAGAACCGTGCCAAGCGCCCGTCGGTCGTAAGTGCCTGTATTTGTTGAGATCGTTGCCTCTGGCCGGCTACGAAAATTCGTGTGACTACGAAAACACGTAGCAGTGGGGTACGAGAAGTCGTAGTAGGATCGCCCGATAGCCATGAAGCGGGCCCACTTGCCCAAGGTGATGATCGCGATGGCGCAGATCCGCGCCGTTGAGGATGTCCTGCGCACCATCGTGGAAGGGATCGCGGAATGCGACCGCGTCGTGCTGGCGCGCATTTGGTTGAAGGCGCCGGGCGACATCTGCGGAGGATGTCGCTTTCGGCCGGAGTGCCCAGACCAGTCGCTCTGCCTGCATCTGGTGGCCAGTGCGGGGAACTCGAAGGATCCTGCCAGTGACCACCGGCGTCTCGACGGTGCGTTCCGTCGTTTTCCGCTGGGTGTGCGCAAGATCGGCCGCGTCGGCGGGACCGGCGAGTCGCTGTGGTTGACGAAGGTCTCGGGAGGGGAGCCCTGGGTCGCCGAGCCGAAGTGGATGGCGCGTGAGCGGGTCGCGACCTTCGCTGCGCAGCCGCTGGTCTTTCGCGGCGACGTGCTCGGCGTGCTGGCCATCTTCGATCGCGGGACCCTCGATCCCGAAGACTTCGAATGGTTGCGGATCGTCGCCGACCACGCCGCGGTCAGCATCGCCAACGCACGGGCCTTCGAAGAGATCGAATCGCTCAAGGGGCGGCTTGAGCAAGAGAACCTCTATTTGCGGCAAGAGGTGACGGAGGCTCTCGGCGTCGGCGATCTCATCGGCGTGAGCGCGGGGCTCAACAAGGTGGCGCAGCAGATCAGGCTGGTGGCCCCGACCGATACGGCCGTCTTGGTGACCGGCGAAAGCGGCACCGGCAAAGAGGTCGTCGGACGCGCCATTCACGAAGCCAGCCCGCGCCGCAACGGCCCGTTCATCAAGGTCAACTGCGGCGCCATCGCCGACACGCTGTTCGAAAGCGAGTTTTTTGGGCACGCCAAAGGGGCGTTCACCGGCGCGCTCAAAGATCGCCCGGGACGCTTCGAGCTCGCCGATGGCGGCACCTTGTTACTCGACGAGATCGGCGAGGTGCCTCCCCCGATGCAGGCCAAGCTTTTGCGCGTGCTGCAAGAGCGCGAGGTCGAACGTGTCGGGGAGGCGAAGCCGCGCCGCCTCGACGTGCGCATCGTCGCCTCGACCAACCGCGACCTGGCGCGCGAAGTGGCGGCCGGTCGTTTTCGCCAAGATCTCTACTACCGCCTCAGCGTCTTTCCGCTTGAAATTCCGCCCCTGCGCCAGCGTCGCGACGACATCCTGCCCCTGGTTCAGCACTTTGCCGGCGTCATCGCGCGGCGGCTTGGGCGTCCAACGCCGAGGATCTCGCAGGCGGCGCGCGCGACGCTTGAGGCCTATGACTGGCCGGGCAACGTGCGCGAGCTGCAGAACGCGGTCGAACGCGCGATGATCTTGTCGACCGGGACGGGCTTGCGCTTCGACCTTGGCCCAAAGGGGCTGACCGCTGCGGGCAGCAAAACCGCGCCTCCCCCCGTCGGCTCGGCCGCGACAGCGTCGCTGTGGACCCGCGCCGAGCTCAAGCGGAAGGAAAAGGAGAGCATCGCGCTGGCACTGAAGCAAGCGCGGGGCAAAGTCTTTGGACCGGGCGGGGCTGCTTCGCTTCTGGGGATGAAACCGACCACGCTCGCTTCGCGCATCCGCGCACTTGGGATCGCGACGCGAAAAGAGGAATAGCCGCGCAAGGGGGGACATCACCCTCAGAGATCCGCGTTGCAGCCCCCCGATGCGCCGAGCGATTCTTCAAGGATGGGCGAGGGGGCCGTGGGCAGATTCCCATGACGTGATCAGTTCACCTGGGTTGGCCGCCGGACTCGTCGTGGGACTGCTGGGTCAACACGATGGGCGAGAGCAGGGGGTGGGCCGTCCGCGTCTACTGGCCCCGCACATTATTGGGGGCTGATCCGGCGACGCTATCGACGGCAAAGAGCTCGACCGGCTCGCGCCGCCCGCGCAGCTTCGCCTGGCCGAGCAGGCGCGCGTTAAGCGCAGCCGGACCACCGGCGGCGAGGTAGGTGTCGTTGGAGATGAGCAGCGCGCCGTTGAGATCCTTCGTCTGCCCCTCGATGCGGCTCGCGGTGTTCACGGTGTCGCCGATATGCGTGAACTCCATCCGCGATGGGGAGCCGACGTTTCCGGCGATGACCGGCCCCGTATGCAGGCCGATGCCGATCTTGAGTGGAGGCGCGCCGCGGCTCGTGCGGCGTTCGTTCAACGCTTGCAGCCGTGTCAGCATCCCGAGCGCGCAGCAGACGGCGTTGCGGGCGTGTTCCTCACCCAAGAAGGGGGGGCCGAAGACGGCGCAGATGCCATCGCCGAGAAACTTGTCGAGCACGCCGTTCCAGCGGAAGACCTCGTCGACCATCTCGGAGAAATATTCATTCAGCATCTGCACCACCGCCTCGGGCGGCATTTCGGCCGACAGCGACGTGAAGCCGCGGATGTCAGAGAAGAGCACGGTCATGGTGTGCTCGTCGCCTCCCAGGCGCAACGCTGCAGGATCGCGGCTCAGGCGCTCAATGGCGGGACCCGGGAGAAAGCGGGCGAACGCGTCGCGCTCCATGACCAGGTGAATGATGTCCAGCAGCTTGCGGGCGTTCCAGCTCAGCACCGCACCGATGGCGATGATCATGACGGAGGGGACGAGCACAAACACGGAGAGACGGTTGTGCAGCGCATGCACAAGCAAGCTGGCGGCCACCGACAAGATGAGGAGCGAGAGCGACAGCAGCCAGGAGAAGCGCATCGCGTTGGCGGCGAGCAGCAGCATGTAGCCCATCATCACCCCGATGTATTGGTTCGTCGGGACGAGGGAGGTCGTACGCTCCGCGTTGGTCATCACGATGTCGAGGACGAGGGAGAGCACGGTGATATCGCCCACGCTGAAAGCCGCCGGAGCCAGCGGGTGGAAGCGCTTGCGCAACCAGGCGATGCCGAGGACCGCACAGATAAGCCCCCAGCCGATCGCCCACAGCGAACCCTGCGCCGGACGGTGAAATAGGAACCGGTTGGCCATCGCAGCCCCAAGGCCGATGAGGAGCCAGAGACTGGAACGGAACAGGTTGATGATCCGCTCGCTGCGCCAGGTCTCTTCAAGCAGAACGCGCTGGGTCGCCTCACCGACGGTCCGAGTCGACTTGATCACGAATTTATCTTAACCGAACCGCTCGGAGCAGCCCCTCCCGAAATCCGGTCCTCCGCGATCTCGGCCGGTTTATGTCCCGGCCTACCAACCCGTCAGTTGGCATCACTCGAACTGGTGACGCGGCCCGAGGTATGGAGCGAGGTCGGCAGGCACCTTGTCCGTGGTGATGCCATCTGCCGTGGGACTGTTCGATGGGGCGGAGTCGGGCAGATCGCTCACGGCGTCGACGCAGGCATCGCGCACCGACTGCCACCGGGCGTCGTGCCAATCCGAACGATATCGCAGCAGGCGACACAGGATGCGCAGCGCCGCGTCGCTGGTGGTCGGCCGCGCACGGGGCGTGACGTCCCAGACAAAGACCTTGGGGTCCTCCCCAGACAACCCGGAATTCGCCACCGAGTACGACAGCAGTGACTGCTGATCCGGCGCAAACAGGAGTCTCACTTCGTCGCTCTCTTCTTTGGCGAGAGCATAGCCGCGCAGGGTGGTGACGATTTCAAGATCCGAGGTGCGGCGGATCTGGATGGAATCGCGACTGCTGGTGACGGCGATGAGCTCCCCGCTCTTGGAAAAAGCGGCGGCGCCGGAGCCGCGATGCTGGCTGGCAACGCGGATCCAGTCCGGATCGCTGCTTGCGTCATCGGTGTCCCAGAGGCGCACATCCTGGGCACCTTCCCGTTGGCCATGACGGCTCTCGGTGTTTTTCGTGAGTCGGCCACCGACGGTGAAGAACAGCTTGCTGTCGGATGAGAAGGCCACGTGATCCACTGCAAAGAGCGGCCCCTTGAGCGGACGGACTGGGCTCCCAGTCGATACGGGGAACAGGCTGGCTTCTGAGTTCTCGCTCCCGGTGAGGAGCCACTTCCCGTCAGGTGAAATGGCCACCTCGCGCAGGGCTTGATGGACGTTACCGATTTGCCGCGCTGACCGGTCTGCCGTGGCCGAAAACAGGAGCAGGCGTCCGGTTCCGGTGGGGCTCACAAACACCGATCGGCCGTCGGGAGAGAATCCGGCCACGCTCGCCGATTCGGAATCGCGCGTGAGGATGCGGCGCTGAGGCGGCCGCGTCCCTGCCGCATCAAAGAGGGTTGCCCGCAGCGCGCCCTCGAAGTCATCGAAGGTGACCAGGCGACTGCCGTCCGGCGCGACATACGTGCGCTCGGGTTCGACGCCCTGTGCCCCTTTGATCCAGGTGCAGGTGCCGCCCCCAACATCCCACAGCCGGCCGCTGTTTGTGACGAGGCGCCCATCGGCGGAAAATTTGGCGCGGGTGGCGTTGTCAGCCAGCCGGTGGAGCAGCCGCCCGTTCTCGGCGTCAAACACGCGGAGAGCGCTGGCCGGGCCGAGCGTCAGGATCCGCTTCCCGTCCGGTGAGAACATCGCTGCGGTGAGCGCGACGGGCGGATGCTCAAGATGCAGGCGCATCGCGCCACCCACGGCTGCGGTGACCAGCGCCTTTTCGACGGCTGGATGGGATGTAAACCCGGCGCGGCGGCTGTCTGCGTAGGCCAGCACGGCCAGCACGCGGGCCTCCGTCTCGCGCCCGGGGATCGCCAGCAAGGTCTCGGCCCGCACGGCTCGCTCGCTGAGGCTAGCTTGTGTGGCCCGTCGACTCTCGGCTTGGATCTCCTCTTGCTTGCGCAGAAGTTCGTCTTGTTTCTCCAGAAGGTCCTTCGAGTGGCGTCGCTCACGGACGAGCCACACCAAAAGCAGGACGAGCGCGGTTCCCAGCAAGCTCGCCGCGAGTAGCCAGCCGAGTCGTCGGCGACGTACGCTGACCGTCACAAAGTCTGTCTCGCTGCGGTTCAGCCGCAGGGGACTCGTGCGTTGCAGCCCCATCGCCTGCGGTAGCCGCGCATCGCGATCCCACAGCCGCGCGCCGTGTCGGTGGCTGGCTTCCCACTCTTGCGCGTCGGCGGTCAGCCCGAAGTGCAGGACGTGCTCGCGATCCTCAGCGAGGAACCGGCCAAGCCGGGGCCAGCCCATGATCAGCTTGTCGTGCGCGGGCTCGATGAATTCGCAGCCATGACCATCGCGATCAGAGACGATGAGGCGCGCCGTCAGCAGCTGCTCGCGAATGCCCTGGATACGTGCCTGCTCGTCGGGGTCTCGGAATTCCAGCTCGCTCGCCATCACCCGCCGCCGCGTGAGCTCGCCCGGGACCACCATGCGCAGCATCAGGTTGCGAAACGAGGCCTTCAGCGCTTCGCTGGCACAACCTTCATAGAGCGCATCCGCACGCTGCGCGAGCGCCCCGGCCACGCCGCCGAGTGCACGATAGTCCTGCTGGCGCAGCGTCCGATCTGCCCGCGCCTGACGAACATACGCGCGGTACATCTCGCTGAGCACGAACGAGAGCAGCGGCAGCGCCCCCGGCATGTCCGACACCTCGTCGAGAAGCTGATCCACGAGTTCGGGCGGTTCGAAATAAAGCACCCGCTCGCTGGCCGGGCCTTCGACGACCTCGCGTAGCTCGGCGCGAGTCAGCGACGGAATCAGGAAGCGTGCCGAGTCTGATGAGCTCTTGCCTGACGCACCGCTTTCTGACGCTACTGGAAGGATCTCGCCGAAGTGCGGCTCGAACTCGGAGCGCAGCGTAAGGACGATATGTAGCTGGCCGCCACCGACTTCACTGGCCTTTCGCAGTTCGCGCTGCACCGCCGCGCAGCTTGCCGGAGACAGCGTGACGAGTTCTTCAGCCTGATCGAGAACTAGCAGGAGCGGAGTCTGGGCGTTATCGCGGCGCCACGCAGCGACCGCATCGGACAGCACGCTGCAGCCCGGCTGAAGTCGCCCGGCAGTCTGCGCGAGCACCGCCAGCGGATCTGGGCCGGGGCGTAGCGGCTCAAGCAGCTGCCACCGCGGGTTGGTCTCGTCGCGCAACCGCGGGAACAGTCCTGCACGCACCAAGCTCGACTTGCCAGAGCCCGAGGGTCCAACGACGAGCGTCAGCGGCTGGTGCTTGACTCGCTCGCACAGGCTGTCGGTCGCCGCCTTGCGACCAAAGAAGGTCGCTTGATCCTTCGCCTCAAATGGGCGCAGACCCAGATAGGGGTTGTTGGCCTCGCTGAGCTCCAGCGCCGAGGGCAGTGCCGGCTCGCGCCCCGGCACGAAGAACATGAACTGTCCTTGGTCCCCCCGCCCGGCGCCGAGCGACCACAGGAGCGGCCTCTGCACTGGGCGGCCGTGTTGCTGCTCAAGGCGCTCGAAAAAGCCCTCAAGATACAGGTGGAGCTCGCTGGCGAGGATGACGCCATCGCCCGGATGGCCACCCAGACGCAGATCTGCGGCCCCGCGCAGACCCTGGCACAGCGCGACGGCGAAGGGCGAGCCGTCCTCGTCTTTGCCGCGACTACCGAGCGCCCCGCCGGCGATGGTATCGAGCGCACGCTCATCCGCGGCAGCCGAAGTGAGCACCTGCCAGGCCGGCTCGCGCAGATAGCGCTCATAGCGCTCGCGGTACAACGTCGCTGGCCGGGGCCCTATGGTGCGTGTGCTGGAATAGCGAAAGGCTCCGGCGAAGCAGCAGTCGAGCACCACCAGAACTTGGCGGCACGCGAGCCGCGCCAGAGCCTTTTGCACCTCGGCCATCGGCAGGAAGGTGCTGGTGTCCTCGCGTCGGGCGTCCTGTGGCACCAGGAAGCCCTGCGGCCCCTTGCCCACGCCATCCCGGTCTTCCGCGATGCCATGCCCGGCGAAGTACAGAATGAAGCGCGCCTCGGCCCCCCATTTCCCGTCCAACGAACCGAGCCGGGCCCGCAAAGCCGCGAGGGTAGCCTCCTCGTCAAGGATGAGCTGCACATCGTAGCCGTGCCCCGTGGTGAGCACTTCAGCCACCGCGCGCGCATCGCGGACCGCGTTCAAAAGCCGCGGAATGCCCGGTCGATATTTGTCGATAGCGATAACGACGGCGACTTTGCGAGGGGAGTCCGTCATCTCTGGCTAGCTCACTTCAATGTCGCACAAGAGGGGGCGGACATCGCAGGCAAAGGCGGGGACGTGGCCCGCGCGGCGTGGCTCCCGGCGATTCGTGAGTCAAGCGGCCAGCGGCCCAAGACCCACTCGTCGAAAGACGGCAGACGCAGGCTGGAAGGTCAGTATGAGCCGACGGGTTCCTGGTCCCGGCAGAGTCGGGCGGCGGAGCCTCTCGCTGCGCGCTAACCCAAGGAGCCGGTCATGCTGGGGGCACAGCGCGGAGAGAGGCGAGGACGGCGGGGGCTGGCCATTTTCCGAAGCGTCTCGCCGGGCTCGGAAAACGGAAACCCATTCCTCGACGGGACCGTTGGTTCACTGCGATCTCAAGCCGGACAATATCCTGCTTTCGGCTGATGGGCGGGTGGTGGTGACGGACTTTGGCATCGCGCGCGGCCTGATGGCTGCGCCGTCGTCTGAGAGCAGTGCGGCGGCCAGCAGCGTCCGGCCGGAGGGCCGAGGCGAGACAGGCGGCCGAAGCGAGCGCGGGCGACGGGCGGCGCGGGTGGTGCAGTTCGATGGCACGCCGATGTACATCTCGCCAGAGCAGGTAAACGGTGAGCGCGTCGATGCCCGCACCGATCTGTACTCGCTGGGTGCTGTGCTGTTCGAGCTTTTGACCGGTGAGCCGCCGTTTGGCGGAGGCTCGACGGTGGCGGTGCTGGCTGCGCGTCTGTTGCGGCCTCCTCCTGATCCGCGCGAACGCCGGCCGCACATCCCGGCTGGGGTGGCGCAGCTGGTGATGCGCTGCATGGCGGTCAATCCCGCCGAGCGGCCGAGCAGTGCCAGCGAGCTCTCGGCAACGCTGCAGGCCGCGGTGCAGCGGCTGTCCGGCGAGCAGACGCAGATCTTGGTCCTGCCGCCGGAGCAGCTACGTAGCTTGGCAGAGCCTGCGTCCGACGATCGCGATCTTCACGTAGACGTCGCGGCCGAGGCGCTGACGGCGGCTGAGCCCTCGTCGTCGGCTCCGCCGGCGCCGAAGGTGGTGGTGCTGCCGCTGGATAACCTGGGCGAGCCGGTCGATGTCGACTGGGTGGCGGGCATCACCCGCGAGCTCACCGATAGCTTGGCCGCCCTGCCCGCGCTGTCGGTCCAGAGTCCAAGCCGCGTGGCGCGAGCGCTGCACAGCGGGCGCGATCCGCAGGCGGTGGCGCAGGCGCTGGGCGCAGCTTGGGTGGTCTCGGGCAGCCTGCGACGCACGGCGGATCAGGTGCGGCTGACGCTGCGGCTGTTGCGGGTGGCCGATGGCATCCAGGTGCATGCGGGACGACGCGAGGGCGCCGCCCGCGAGGTGCTGACGCTGACCGAGGAGCTGAGCGCCGAGCTGGCCCAGGTGCTGCTCCCCGGCGAGCGACCCGCGGCCCGCCCCAAAGCGGCCACCGCAGCCACCCTGACCGTCGATGACTACCTGCGAGCGCGAGCGCTTTACGAGCGCGGCGACATGCCCAGCGTGCGACAAGCGGTGGCGCTCTTGGCTGGCGGTCTATCGCACGCCCCCGACGAGCCGCGGCTACTTCTCGGCTACGCCCAGGCTCTGTCGCGACTGTGGTTCTACGGCGATGGCGGCGCGGCGCAGCAGGCGATGGCGGCCGCCGAGCGACTGGTGGCGGTGCAGCCGGGCCGCGCCGAGTCGCATATGTCGCTGGCCAGCGTGTACTTCCAAGGCAGCGAGCTGCGGACGGCGATGCTGGCTCTCGATCGCGCGCTCGCCCTGCGGCCTGACTTCGCCGATGCGCACGAGCTAAAAGGGCGGATCCTGATCGAGACCGGGCCGGTGCGAACCGGCATGGATCACCTGGCTCAGGCGCGACGCC
>DAORCZ010000270.1:0-9064 GCA_035345735.1 Pseudomonadota bacterium
TGCTGTTCTCGCTGTCGATGTTGGTCAACGAGATCGACGCCTCGCGCCGCGCCCGCGCTGAGCTGATCCGTCTAAACCTGCTGCAGACCGATGAGGAGCGAACGCACGTCGACCGCATCTTGCGCGCCGCTGCCTACACCTACGTCGGCTTCGTCCTGACCAGCGCCTTGCACGTCGCCTTCTGGGCCCTGCGCGCCTTTGCCGAGTACGACAGAGACTGAGCTGGTGTTTACAAATTAAGCTGTAGACGCCTTCGCATTTCGCGAATGCCAAAGTGCCCCTCGCGCAGCTCTGGATAGCTCGGTGTGGCATGCAGGGGGACGTGGACGTGGCCGTCATTGAGCTGCACCACAACCGGCTCGGAAGCCAGATCACCGTCGCTGTTCGAGTGGCCGGGCTGGGTGTTCAGCGACGAAGTGGGCAGGTTGTTCTTCGCCGAATGTTCATCACTGCCCATATCCGCCATACTGGCCAAGATGGGGAATCTGCAGCTCTCGCCGGGCAGCCTCTTCGCGAACCGCTTCGCGATAGAGCGTGCAGCCGGTAGCGGTGGGATGGGCACGGTCTACCTCGCCATGGATCGCCATCGAGGTGACCGCGTGGCACTCAAGCTGTTGCACGCGGGAGTTGGCAGCTCTGATGAGGCCGTGCGTTTTCTCCGCGAGGCGCAGCTTTTGTCGGAGCTTCGCCACCCCGGTATTGTCGCCCATGTTGCCCACGGCCAGACTCCCGATGGCCAGCGCTTCCTCGCCATGGAGTGGCTTGAAGGGGAGGATCTCGGACAGCGCCTGCTGAAGGGACCACTCTCCGTACTCGATTGCTTGCGGCTTCTTGAGCAGGTTGCTGAGGCACTCGCGGTTGCCCACCAGCGCGGCATCATCCACCGGGACTTGAAACCCTCGAACCTGTTCCTCGTGGCAGGTGATGTGGGGCGCATCAAACTCCTCGACTTCGGAATCGCACGCCGCATCCAGACTTCGCACGCGATGACCCGGACGGGAATGGTCGTGGGGACTCCGGAATATATGGCTCCAGAGCAAGCGCGAGGGAGCCGCGACCTTACACCTGCGGCAGACCTGTTCTCGCTGGGCTGCGTCCTTTACGAGTGCCTGACCGGCCAGCCGCCCTTCGCGGCGAGTCACATCGCCGCCATGCTGGTGCGGATTCTGTTTGAAGAGCCGGTGCCGGTTGACGTTCTGCGACCGGGGCTGCCGGCAGCGCTTTCAGAGCTTCTTCACCGCTTGCTGGCCAAGGCTCCTGAGCAGCGTGTGGCGGATGCGGCGGCTCTGCGAGCCGAGCTTCTGCGCATCGGCGAGCTACCGGACCCGAGCCTGGCTGCGACAATCGCCCGCCCGGCATCGAAGGAAAGCTTCAGCGGACCGGAGCAGAGTCTGTTTAGCATCGTGTTGGCTGCGCCAGCGGAAGCGGATCTGGGTCAGGGGGCGACGCTGCCCAAGGAGGCTGTGCAGCTTCCTGGTCCTGATCGGCAGGCGCTGGTCCATGCTCTTGGCAGCCTTGGGATCGCGCCGGATTTCTTGGCCAATGGGACCCTAGTCTTGGTGGTGCCCCCGATGGACAGCGCCCAGGATCAGGCCATCCTGGCGGCGCGCGCCGCGTTGATCGTGCAGGAACGCTGGCCCGACTCCACGGTGGCGATGGCCACCGGGCGCGGTGCGTTCTCTGGGCATACGGCTTTTGGTGACGTCGTGGAGCGAGCAGCCCGCTCTCTGCAGGCGCGGTCGCCGGGAATCCTGAAGTCCCCGGGCGTGCTGGTCGATGCCTTGAGCGCCAAGCTCCTTGCCGGACGCTTCGCACAGACGCCGCAGCCCGACGGTGCTGTGCTGCGTTACGAAGCACGCGACGAAGATGCCAGCCTGCCGCTTCTCGGCCGGCCCACACCCTGTGTTGGACGAGACACCGAGCTCGGGATCCTGGAGGGCATGCTCAATGGCTGCCGGGATGAGCATGAAGCGCGCGTGGTGCTGGTCACGGCTCCGCCCGGCGTCGGCAAGTCGCGCCTGCGGCACGAGTTTCTGCGCCGCGTCGATCAGCGCGGCAGCCCGGTGACGACGCTCCTTGGACGCGGCGACATGATGAGCGCCGGGGCCCCCTACGGCATCCTGGCCGATGCGCTGCGCCGGCTATGCGGGCTCACCGCGCGGGAATCGAGCGAAGAGCAGAGACGGCAGCTAAGAGCACGCATTGGACGGCACCTGCCAACGGCAGATGCGGAGCGCGTCACCCTGTTTATTGGCGAGCTGTCAGGCGTGCAGTTTCCTGAAGACGGAGCCCTCCTGCTGCAGGCGGCGCGCCGCGATCCCAAGGTCATGCGCGACTGCCTGCACGACGCACTGCGCGACTTCCTGGTCGCCGAGTGTGCCGTGCGCCCAGTACTGCTGGCGCTCGATGATTTCCAGTGGGGAGACGGACTGACAGTATCGGCCATCGATGAAATGCTGCGTGAGCTCCAAGGAGCGCCGCTCTTGGTGCTGGCGTTTGCGCGTCCGGAGATCCACTCCGTCTTCCCCAAGCTGTGGTCAAGCCACGGGCTGCAGGACATTCCTCTGCGGGGCCTGAGCAAGAAGGCCTGCGAGCGGCTGATCGAGCAGGTGCTGGGCAAAGGGGTCGCTCCCGAGCTACTGGCGAATGCGGTCGAACAGTCCGGGGGAAACGCGCTCTTCCTGGAGGAAATCATCCGCTCGATCGCCGATGGCAAGCTCGCGGAACAGCCCGAGACGGTGGTGGCGATGCTCCAGGCGCGCATCGGGCGCCTTGCCCCGGGAGCCCGCCAGGCGGTACGTGCGGCATCGGTCTTTGGTCAGACGTTCTGGTCGGGCGGTGTCGCTGCGATCCTGGGATTGCCGAAGACGTCCGCTGAGCTTCAGGGCTGGCTGGCCGCGCTGGTAGACGCCGAGCTGATCCAGGTGCACGGCAAGAGCCGCCTCACCGACGAAAAGGAGTACGGATTTCGGCATGCGCTCGTACGCGACGCAACCTGCGGCCTATTGAGCGGCAGTGCCCTGTCGACCGGGCACCGCCTAGCCGCCGAGTACCTGGAGCAGGCCGGCTTTGACGACCTTTCGATCATCGCTGAGCACTACGATCAGGGTGGCGAGCGAGCGCGTGCGCTGCCGTTCTTTGTCCGCGCCGCGCAACAGTCCTATGAGCAGTACGCGTTCGATGAGATGCTGCGTCGCGCCGAGCGCGGCCTGGCATGCGAGCCGACTGGCGAGCAGCTTGGCATCCTGCGCGCATTTCAGACGCAGGCGGCGGTCGGCAGAGGCGACTGGGTACGGGTTGAGGCCCTGGGCACTGAAGCACTGGGTCTGCTCGCCCCGGGCAGCCCGAGTTGGTGCAGCCTGATTCCTTATGTCTCCGGCATCCTCAGCTTCACCGGGCAGACAGAGCGCGCCGAGCTGACGGCTCGCAAGTTCGTCGCCGTCGAGCCTGCCCCCGAGGCCCGCACGACCTATTTATATTCTGCGATGTACTTCGTCGTCCTGTTCAGCCAGAGCGGCCTCCGCTCCACCGCCAACATGGTCCTATCGCGCATGGAGCAGGTCGCGGCAACGCTCGAAAAGGACGACGATCATCTTCGCGCGCCAATGAGCTTTTCGCGCGCCGCCTACCTGCGCAGCTACGAGCCGGATCCGCACGGTCAGCTCGTAGCAGCGCAAGAAGCCGCCGCCGCGTATCAGCGAATCGGCAATCTGCGCGAGGCGTGCATCTGCGGAACGTTCATCGGTCAGATGCAATGCGAGGCCGGGGATCTCTTGTCCGGGGAGACCACGCTGCGCCAGACGCTGGCCATGGCCAAGCGGATTAGGCAGCTCAATCTGATCACCTCCTGCGAGCTGCATCTAGCGGCGGTTCTGGCCTGGCGGCAGGAGTCGGCTGCCATCGCTGAGGCCGCGGAGCTGCTAGAGAAGGTGCTGGACATCCCGAGCTTGAGCGTCGGCTTTCGCGGCTGGGCACATGGAATCCGGGCACAGCTTCGACTGCTCCACGGGAATCACGAGGCCGCAGCGGAAGATGCGCGGCGCGCGATCGATTTGTCACCCGTCGCGCCACTGCGCCGGCTGGGGGCGGTCGCGACCCTTTCGCAGAGCCTGCTACACAGCGGGCGCACCGCGGAGGCCCATCAGCTGGCCGAAGAAGGACTCAGACAGGCGGAGTCCCTGGGCGGCGGTGGTTACAGCGAACTGCCTCTACGCCTGGTCGCCGCCGAGGCCCGGGACGCGGTCGGCGATCGGCGGGGCGCCCGCGCCCTGATACAAATCGCCAGTACGGAGCTGTCGCGTCGCGCTTCTCTGATCCCCGACCAAGCCGCCCGCCAGCGCTTTCTAACCCAGCTGCCCGAACATGCCCGTATCATCTCTCTTGTCGAAGCCTGGCGTGGCTAGGGCGGGCTTGTCGTCCATGGGACTCTGGGTGGAGCATGGCAGCGGGCCCAAGGCCATTCAGCGAGGCGGGATGCAAGGCTGCGGATAGGAACGGTCCCGGGCGGCGCTTGCCCATGGATGGCGACGGAGGCGTGAATTTGTAAACACCTTCCGGGCGCAGCGGGGGTGCAGCGGCAAGACCCTCGACTTTGCGGATTGCCAAAAGTGCAGAGTCGGGTGATAGGTTCCCGCCATGGCGAAAATCACAGGCATCGGTGGTGTTTTTTTTAAGACCAAGTCGGATCACAAGGCGCTCGCGGCTTGGTACGAGCAGAACCTCGGGCTGCCCTTGCAGAGCTGGGGCGGCGCCATCCTGCGCTGGCCCGACGATGGTGGCGAAGACCGCGGCTTGACCGTCTGGCACGTTGCACAGAAGGACTCGAAGTGGTTCAGCCCCAGCGAGTCGAGCTTCATGATCAACTACCGCGTCGATAACCTCGATGAGCTTCTGGAACACCTGCGCAAGAACGACGTGAAGATCGTGGGCGGCCCGGAAGACCACGACAATGGCCGTTTCGCCTGGATCATGGACCCCGACGACAACAAGCTAGAGCTGTGGCAGCCCAAGGATGCCCACAAGGAAAAGAAGAGCGCGTAGCCGGAATGAGCCGCCGCTGCCTGCGGCTCGATGCAGACACGATGGGGGAAGCCGGGCTGCGGCTAGCGTCCCGGCACGATGAGGCTGGCGGCCAAGCTGCGGACGACACCGGGGGCGGGCGGAACGATGGCCAGCCAGTCGAGCTGTAGGTCCTGGCCCCAGCCGAAGCTGCCGTCGAGGCGCACGATGTTGACGCGGAACCCCGCCGAGTTCACCGAGGTCAGCGTCACGGCGAAGACGTCATCGTAGGCCCCCCCGCGCGGCGTCACGATGATCTGCGGCGATTTGGTGAACGGCTGGCTGAAGAGGACCGTGACCACCGCTTCATGCGAGGTATTCGGGCCGTGCGGGCCGACGGTCACGGTGCCGGATTGCGCTTCGATGCCGGCCAGATCGTGCAGGCTGTCAAAGGCCAAGCAGTCGATGGTCACATCCTGGGTCGAGCCGCGCGCCGCATCGGTCCGCCACAGCCGGGCGCTAAAGCCCGTCGTCGTGATGCCGCAGGTCGAGACGGCAAAGGTGTCGCTGCCGCTCGGGCCCCGGGCGGTCAGCAGGACCCGCGGGACCTGGGCAAAAGCCTGTGGGAAGTAGCCGCGCACCGTCGCGCCTTGGGTGTCGCGCGGACCGACGTGGATGCTGCCGCACTGCATGTGCGGGCGCACTAACGGCGCAAAGGCGAGGAAGTTCATCGCCAGCGACTGCCCCCAGGTCTTCACGCTGTCGCCGCTATCGATGCGCACGGTGTTGACGGCAAAGCTGCTGGGGCCGACCCCGACGGTGCTGCTGACAAAGGTATCGGGCCAGGGACCACCGCGGGGCGTCGCGAGCACGAGCGCGCTTGGCGGCAGACTCGCGGGCGTGACCGCGGTCGTCATCGGCGTAACCGATGCGAGATTCGCACCGATGGTGGCGCCGCCGGCCGTCAGGCTGGGCAGCGGTGAATAGGGGTCATAGACCGCCCAGCCGGTGCCGATCCGCAGGCCGCTACCGGGTAGCCAGGTGAGATTGGCATCGTGACGATGGAAGCAGAGATCGCCATTCCGCTTGACGGCATAGACCTCGCCATTGCCGCTCGAAAGCACGGAGGCGTAGTTGTCCCAGCCGCTACCCATCGACACGCCACGCTGTAGCCAGGAGCCGGCTGCGTCGTGCCGGTTGTACAGCAGCACGCCGTCGCCCGTGACGGCATAGAGGCAGCCATTGCCGCCGGCGAACAGCCGGCGATAGCCCCCCCAGCGACCGCCCAAGACGCGGCCCTGCGTCACCCAGTTGAAGGCCGCATCGTGCTCGTAGAGCAACAGATCGCCGCCTTCGGTCAGCGCATACAGCCGTCCCAGCCGAGCCGCCCCCGCCCAGACAAACTGCGTCCAACCGCTGCCGATGCGACGCGCCTGCACATCGAACAGGCCGCTCGCATCGTGATGGTAGTAATGCAGCGTGCCGTCGCTGGCGATGCAGTAAAAGTGTCCGTCACGCGCCGACAGGATGCGGGCAAAGTCGCCCCAGCCGGTGCCAATGCGCGCCCCGCTGATGTCCCAGCTCCCGTCGGCGACGTGGTGATACAGCAGCAGGTCACCGCCCGGATTGACCAGGTACACATGGCCGCCCCCCACCATCAGCGGAGTGCCCGCGATCATCTGTCCGTGATGCCCGGAGGTCGTCTGATCGAAGGCCGTGCTGCCGCCGTCTTCGTCGAGGCGATAGTAGGCAGCCAGCCCCGCCTCGCGACCGCTGAGCGGCAGATCACGCGTCAGGAGCAGCTCCTCAGGTCGACGCTCGATGCTCCAGATCTTGACCTCGGAGAGCGAGCCATTGAGGCGACGCGCGGGCCCGCGTAGCTGCGCGCCCAAGCGGATGGTCGTCGGTCCATCGCGGAAGGGTTGCAGGTCGGCGGACTCGCTCTGCCCGGCGGGCTGCCCGTCGATGTAGAACGAGATGGTCTTTCCGCCGCGCGTCACCGCAACGTGCGTGGTGCTGTTGAGCGACACGACCCCGCTGCTAACCGCCTGCGCCCGCCCGCCCGCCGTCTGCCAGCACAGGATCAGGCGACCGTCGCGCTGGATGCCGAACAGGTACTCGTCATTTTCGTCGTTGCTCCACTTGTTGATGATCGAGACGATGTCGTCGTTGAGATCGCGAACCGAGACGCGCGCCTCGAACGTCAGCGCGATGCCGGGCACCAGGTTGCGATCGGGGATCTCGACATAGGCCTGGGCATCGAGCGCCAGCCCCGGGCTGAGCGCCATCGGCATCGGCGGAGCGCCCTCGAAGCCAAAGCGAGCCCCCCCCTTTAACGTGCCGTGGTTGCCGACAGTCGTCTGCTCTAGCGCCGAGCTGCCGCTGCCTTCGTCAAGACGCCAGCAGGCCAGCAGGCCAGCGGTCGCGCCGTGGATCGTGCGATAGCGATTGCCACGCAGCTCGGCGATGGAACGAGCCGTGCTCCACAGGCGAACCTCGTCGATCTCGCCCTTGAAGTTATCGCCCGCGGGCTGCGCCCCCAGCTGTCCGATGCGCAGCGGCTGCGTGCTGGCCACTGGGCTGACCGCTTCGCTGTAACGCATGACCAAATCGCCATCGATGAAGTACGAGACCAGGCTGCCGTCGTAGCTGACCGCGATGTGCTGCCACACGCCCGCTTGCAGCACGCCGGCTTCGGGCAGCCAGCGCTGTCCGGTGAAGAAGGCGAGGCCCGTGCCGACCCGCACGGCACACTCAGGGGCCGCGGCGTCCTGGCCTTTGCCCATCACGATCATCGGCGAGAGTTCGCTGCGACGCAGCCAGCACTCGAAGGTGCCCTTTTCCGCCAGCTGCAGCGTGGTGGTCTGCGCCACCGTTACCGCACTGCTGCTCTCCACCGTGATGGCGCGTGTCACCGGTACTTCGATGCAGCCGGTGCCGTCGAAGTGTACGCACATCGAGCGCATTGCCGCCGCCATCGCGCGGGCCATCGCACTCTGCGCGTAGGCCGCCGCCGCTGCTCGTTCCTTCGCCTCTTGCACGCCGACCAGCGTCGAGACGGCTGCTTGCTTGGCTTGCGCGGCATCGGCCTGCGCCGCGCTTGCCGCCGCATCTTTCTGACCGACCGCGGCACTGGCCGACACGTTCGACTTGGTCGCATCCTCGGTCGTCACCTGCGCGGCGGCTGGGGCCGAACCCGACGGCGTCGTGGCATCGGGCGAAGGAATCGGCACCTCAGTGCTGCCGGACCCACCTGCGACGAGCAGGCCCGCCGCTGGATAGATGATCTTGTTAAGACCCATCTGCGCGTCGGCGCCGCTGGGGTTCGCGCGCAGCTCATCTTTCGACAGATCGATGCGCTGGAAGGTCTCCCAAGCGCCAATGGCGGTGCGATTGGCGACAAACGAAGACCAGCCCGCATCTTCCGCGCAAAGGTAGTTCCCGTTCACGGTGCGGATGGCGACGCGGCCGCTCCCCAGATCGAGCAGCTGGAAGGTCTCCCATGGGCCGATGGCCGGTCGGTTGGCGTTGACGGCGCCGCCGCCCCCCCCCTCGGCGCAGATGAACTGACCGTTCGACACCTGCAGACCGACGCCACCGCTCACCGGATGCAGCCGGAAGGTTTCCCAGCTGGTCAGGACATACTTGTTGGCGATGACATCGACACCACCGCCGTACGCGGCCGAAACATACCAGCCATTGGTGGCGATCAAGGCGATGGGCAGAGGGCTCGCTGCTGGCAGGAACTTCAGCGTGCGACCCGCGCCCCGGCTGTACAGCGTGTCGCCGCGCAGCTGAAACCAGATGGCGGGATTGTTGGCATCGGTCGCCGAGATCGCGCGCCCCCGCAGCGCCAAATCGCCATCGACACACAGCGTCAAGGAAGGCGTCGTGCGCGAGCGGAACGACATCCAGGTTCCGCTGCTGTCTGAGAGGCGATGGAGGATAAAGCCGCTGCGCCCTTGATACGGATCGGGCAGGAAGGTGATGTGTTCGTTGTCGCTCGTCGTCGCCACGTACTTGTTGGTGCTGACGTTGCGCAGACAGACCTCGGCCCCCTCGGGCA
>DAORCZ010000271.1:0-9056 GCA_035345735.1 Pseudomonadota bacterium
ATGCGTCCGCGCTGGGCTTCCGGAATCCCTGGACCATCGTCTTCGACATCGATCTGCACGCGGTCTTGCGCCTGCGAGGCGTTGACCCACACCCCGCTCTGGGCATAGCGCAGCGCGTTGCCAATCAGGTTATCGAGCGCCCGGCGCAGCAGCTTCGGCTCGACGGCGATGGCCGAAGGCAGCGTGCCCTCGCCCCGGACCAGCGAGATCGGTCCCGCCACATCAGCCTGCGTCTCTAGCGTCTCGTCGATCAGCAGGTCCAGATCCACCGCCTCGCACCGCAGCGGCGCATCGTGCGACAGCCGCACATAGGTCAAGAGCTCCTCGATCAAGCCGTCGAGCTGATGGATGGCGCTCTCGGCCTTGAGGTAGCCGTCTTGGCGCTTCTTTTCATCGGCCGTGGCGTGCAGCTGTTCGAGCGCAAAATAGACCCGCTGCAGCGGCGTCCGCAGCTCGTGCGACACCATCCACAAGAGCTCTTTCTGCGCGACGATCAGCGCCTGGATCTGCGCCGCCATGGCGTTAAACGACCTCGCCAGCGCACCGATCGCATCGCGCGAGTGGACCGTGGCCCGCGAGTGCAGCGCCCCGCGGCCGAAGGCCTCCGCCGCTTGCGCCAGCTCGTTAAGCTGCTGTCGCGTGGGTCGCAGGAGCAGATAGGCGCCGACGGCCAGCACGCTCCACAGCAGTGCCACGATGGTCACCGCTCGACCTTCGCCAAACGGGTGCAGGGGACGCAGCGGGCCAATCTTCAGCACCTGATCCGCGGCGGGAATCCGCGCGTAGACAAACGCCTGCGGCAGGCGGCTGCGATCGACGACAACCTGGCCCTGATCCAGGCGCGCCGCATCGGCTGCGGGCAGCGTGACCTCGGCCCGCGGCAGCAGCGTGACCGGCGCCCGCAGGCGAGCCTTGGCGCGCTCCAGGACCGCGCTCTGCCCCGACGGCTGACGCGGCTCGGCCGCGATCGACTCGACCATCACCGCGACCGTGACCGACAGCGCATCTTCCATGTTGCGGCTGATGCGCTGCGTGAGCCGCGGCACGACCGCCAGCCAGGCCAGAAGCGCCGCCAAAAGAAAGATCCCCAAGAGGCGCGCGAGAAAGCGGAAGAACAGCCGATTCATACTCAGCTCCTCACGTAGAGGTATCCGACGCCGCGCACCGTCTTGATGACATCGGTCGGGCAGTGGGCCAAGAGCTTCTGTCGCAGCCGTGAGACCCGCAGATCAATCGAGCGATCGATGTCGTCCCAGCCGGTGCAGTGCAGCTGCTCGAAAAGAAACACGCGGCTTAAGGGCTGACCGGCGTGACTGGCGAGGATCCAGAGCAGCTCAAACTCGCCCGAGGTCAGCTTGAGCGGCGTGCCACAAAGACGGGCGGTGCGCGTGGTGCGATCGATGTGCAGCTCCGCGATATCGAGACATTCCTTCTGTGGGCTCGGCTCGGCCGGCTGACGTCGCAAGAGCGCCCGCACCCGCGCCAGAAGGACGCGCGGCGCCACGGGCTTGGCCAAGTAATCGTCGGCGCCCAGCTCTAAGCCCAGCACCTCATCGCTGTCTTGCCCGCGGGCGGTCAGCATCAGGATCGGCCCGCCATAGTCAGGACGCGCGCGCCGGCAGATGCTCAGCCCGTCTTCCCCCGGCAGCATGACATCCAGCACCACCAGCGCAGGACTGATGCGGCCGATGCTGGCGATCGCGCGATCGCCCCGGCTCTCGATCTCGACGATGAAGTCGTGCTCGCGCAGGTAGTCGGCGATCAGCCCCGCTAGGTTGGCATCATCCTCGATGAGTAGGATCGTCCGCCGGTGGGCAGCAGCACTGCCGGTCGACATCAGGCACACCTCCTCTCCGCAGCTTACCGTCTGCCCGCCGCTTAAGGCTCGACGATTACCTTGCACTGATGCGTGGGGGTACGCAGGGCTTCAAAGGCCGCAGGCAGGCCGTCTAGGTCGACGACATCGGTGATCAGCGATGCGACGTCAATCTGCGCGGCCGCGAGGAGCGCGATCACCGCGTCAAAGTCGGCGGGACCATAGGCGAGCGCGAACTGAATGCACAGCTCCCGCGCGATGCCCAAGAGTGGGCGAATGCTGTCGCGGCTCTGGCACACGCCGACCACCACCACCTTGCCGCCGGGCGCGGTCACAGACATCGCCAGATCCAAGAGCCCCGGCGCACCGACACACTCAAAGACCACCTGCGGCGCCTCACCGGCCAGGTCTAAAAGCTGCGCCGGCAGCGGCTGACTGGGATCGACCACAGCCGTCGCGCCGAACTTGCGCGCCAGCGCCCGGCGATAGGCCACCCCCTCGCTGACGAGGACGTGCCGCGCTCCGGCGAGTCGCGCGAAGATCACGCTTGCGAGACCGACCGGCCCCGCTCCCAGCACCAGCACCGTCGCGTTAGGCGGCAGCCTCGCCAGATCGACCGCGTGCCGCCCGACAGCCAGCGGCTCGACGAGCGCGCCGTGTCGAAAGCTGATCGATGCGGGCAGGCGATGCGCACCCCCTTCACTTATGCGCACGTACTCGGCATAGCCGCCGGGGGCCGTTCCCAGACCCAGGGTCAGCATGCGACTGCAGGCAAAGCGGCGCCCCTGATTGCGACATGGACTGGCCTCGCCGCAGCACAGGTGCGGCAAGACCGCGACGCGCTCACCGACCCGGAAGCTCGCCGCAGCCCCGGCCGCCACGATCTCGCCGGCTAGCTCATGCCCCAGGATCGCGCCGCTCGGCAGCGGCAAGGCCGAGCCCGGCTCGGTCAGGTGCAGATCGGTGCCGCACAGACCGCTGGCCCGCACGCGCAAGATCAGGTCGTGCGGGCCCGGGGTGGGATCGGCCACCTGCTCGATCTGCAGCGGTCGGCCACGTTCTTTGAATACGGCAGCGCGCATCGCGGCGTCCTTCGCGTTCGCTGGACCGCGCGGTTAGCGCAGCCGCGGCTTCAGCCACATCAGAAGGAGCGGCGACAAGAACAGATCCGCGAACACCGCCGTAAACAGCGACACGCCGATCAGGAGCCCCAGGTGGGCCAAGCCCATAAACTGCGAGAAGAGCAGCACCAAGAAGCCCAGCGAGATGGCGCAGGTCGTCGAAAACATCGGCATGCCGGTGTCGCGCAGCGTGGCCAGCGCCGCCTCGCGGTGCGGATCGGGATGGTCGCTGGGCAGGCTCAGGAAGCGACGCCGAAAGCGCGTCAGATACTGGATCGTGTCGTCATCGGCGATGACCAGCGTCACCGAAAAGATCAGCACGGTGGTCGGCTTGATGTCGATGCGCAGCAGGCTCATCACCCCCAGCGTCAAGAGCAGCGGCAACAGGTTCGGCACCAGCGCAATCGCCGCCAAGCGCAGCGAGCGCAGCACCCCGCAGAAGATCAAAAACGAGATCAGCACGGCGATGAGCAGCGAGCGCGTCAGCCCCCCGACCAGCGAGCGATAGATGCCATCGGCAATGCCATAGATGCCGGTGATGGTGATGCGATACGGCGTCTTCTGTTCTTCCTGCGCGAAGTAACGCGACAGCTCAGCGATGAGGTGCGTGGCTCGGCTCGATCCACGATCCGGCATCATCGTCAGCACCACCGCGCTGCCGCGATCGAACGACAGGATGTCGCGCAAGAGGCGCGGATCATCGACGGCCAGAAGCTCCTGCGCGGTCAGTGCGCGGGTGGTCGGCAGCGGCCCCTTGGCCAGCTCACCGGCTAGTAGGCGATGCGCTTTGCGCAGGACTTTCGACAGCGACATCGCGTTCTTCACGTCTTCGCCAAAGTCGGTCTCTAGCTTGCTGGTGATGCGATCGATCAGCGCCACGGCCGCCGGCTCCAGCATGGCATCGGCGCGCGGGGCGGCGGGATCCTTGGGCTCGATGAAGATGGCGAACGGAACGCTGCCCCCGTGCACCGACTCCAGGTAGCGAATGTTGCGCAAAAGCGGACTCGCCGGCCGCAGGTCGTCGTAGCTGAAGTACTCCTTGCCAACCTGACTGCCGACCGCGGCGGAAGCCACGGCGATGACGGCAGCGGCGGTCAGAACGACGCGGGCTCGCCCGGTGATGCAGTGCTCGACCCAGGTGATGAAGCGAACAAACGGGGCGGAGGTCTCGCCGTCAGCCGTCACCGGCGCGGGTGGACGGGCCAGGGACAGGCACAGCGGCAGCACCGTGACGTTGGCCAGCCAGGTCAGAAGCATGCCGACGGCCGTGACGATGCCGAACTGCTGAATCATCACCATGTCGTTGGCGACGAGACCCAGAAAACCGCCGGCAATCGTGACCTCGGTCAGCAGGCAGGGCAGCGCGCTATCGGCCACTGCCTCGGCCAGGGCCTGCCTTGCATCGATGCCCGGCCGCAGGCTGCTGCGATAGTGCAGGACGATGTGCACGGTGTCCGAGATCGAGATGATCATGACGATGATCGGCGTGGTCTGTGTCAGGCCTTGGATGGGGATGTGCAAGATGCCCATCACTCCCACCGTCCACACCACCGACAGATAGATCGTCGCGACGGCTGCAAGGATCGGCGCGGCGCGACGGAACGTGAAGTAGAGCAAGACGAGGATGAACAGAAACGCCAAGGGAAACAGGCGACCGAGGTCGCGGTTCACCAGCTCGGTGTACTCCGAGCGAATGATCGGCAGGCCATTGAGCGTCAGGCGCTGACTGACCCCGGCCTGGCTCGCCAGCCCCCCATGCTCGGCTAGCACGGCGCGGGCCCGCCCTAAAAAGACGGTGCGTGCTTCATCGCTGCGCGCCTGCTCGCGCGTTAGCGTCACGCGGATGATGGTCGCGCGCCCATCGGGGGGGGCCAGGTTCCAGGCAAACAGCGGATCGGTCAGCGCGGTCTGTTTGCGACGCGCAAGCTCATCCGGGCTGAGATCAGGCTTGGGAAACAGCTTCTCCATACGCAGGGCATCGCCGTCCAGCGACAGATCCTGGATCGTGCTCAGGCCCTGCGTATCGACGACGCCCGGGATGCGCGACAGCCCATCTTCCAGTGCCGCCACGCGACGCAGCCCGGCCGGCGTGAACAGATCGGCGGCCTCGACCACCACCACCGCCTGCGCGTCATCGAGGGGAAAGTCGCGCTTGTAGCGCTCGTAGTCGATGCGGCTGCGATCGAACGTGGGGAAGGCCATCTCGATCGAAAAGTCGGGCCGCACGCGACTGGCAAAGGTGCCCAGCACCGCGGTCAGCACAAGCAGCGCAAGCGCCAGCAGACCACGCCGGTTCAGCATGCGCTCAAAGAAGGGAGAGGGAGGCGAGTGGCTCATGGGAGTGTCCTCAGAACGAGAAGCGGAAGACGGTGTAGGCCGCCAGGTTGCGGTCGAAGTAGCGACCAAAGCTGGCGTCTTCCCCGCCGGGGATGAAGACGCCGAGTCGAACCTCGAAGCCGCGCTGCGCGAAGGCCACCTGCGGCCGCAGGGTGTAGTTAAACGGCGTAATGCCGACGGCGCCGCGCAGCTCAAAGCGCAGGCGGTCGCGCAGAAACGACCAGCGCAGAAGGCCGCCCAGCGATACGTTGTCGCGGCGCTGAAACAGCAGCGCATCATCGGCGGGCAGATCGAAGATGTGCTGATAGTGAAGCTCTAGGATCACGGCGCGCCCGAAGTCGCCGTGCTGATACTCGGCACCTAAGACGCCTTCCAGCGAAGGGAGGACGAGGCCCTGCAAGTCGCTGCCGGTGAACACCCGCTGCGAGTCAAACGCCAGGTCACCGCGCAGGACCAAGGGCCCCGCCGTCGTAACCGCGGCCAGGCCGGCGTGATGTCGCCGGACATACGTCGACGACACGCTGCCCGCCGTGACCCCCGACAGCAGCGTCGAAGACAGCGTGCTGGCATCGGCCGTCGTGGGATCGATCTGCGACAGCGTCTGCGACAGCGCAGGATCGATCTGCAGCCGCGGATTGGCGTCGTAGCCATAGTGATAGAAGAAGTCGAGATCGATGCGATGCAGCGCAAGCTGTAGCCGCAGCCCAACCGCTGTGCCCGACAGATCAGCCGGCGGCAGCGCGGTCTGCTGCAAGAGCGGCTGCAGCGACGGATAAAGCGTCGGGTCGATGGCCAGCGAGCTAGCGAGCGAGTGGGCCAGCGCGCGATACACAGCCGGCGCCCCGGGCTGAATCAGCGCCCAGTTGCCGCCATAGCTGTCGATTCGATTCGGCTGAAAATACGGCGCGACGACGGCTGAGATCACCGCCGGCCCCAGCGACAAATCGCCGCGCAGTGCGACGGTCGGCAGGCGCAGGACTTCGGTCTCGGTCAGCCCCTGGTCGCGCAGATCGAGCGGATTGATCACATCGTTGGGAGCAAACAGCTCGCCCCGTCCCCAGGCGATGCGCTGCTGGCCGATCCGCAGGTCGAAGCGTCGCACAAAGAAGCTGACGTAGGCCTCGCGCAGCGTGGGCTCAAAAGCGGTGCGGACATCGCCGTTTCCCAGATTGAATGAATCGGGCGGACGCGCATCCTGCTCAAACAGCCCGGCGGAGAGCAGCCCCGATAACACCGCTTCAAACCAGCGACCGCGGGCATAGCGGGCGCGCAGGTGTAGCTGCGCCTGACCCACCAGTCGATCGTGCGGGACGGCGTAGGGATCGCTGGCCTCGGCGCCCGTGCTCTGCAGACCCAGCGAGAAGCGCGCGCGGGTCCAACCGGTGAGCTGAAAGCTGTCGATGGGCGGCGCGGCAGCCGGCTCCACGCGACGCGGCGGCGCGGGTCCGGTGTCCTCGATGACCTCGACGATCTCATCGGCTGGGGGCTTGGCTGCTGCAGGATCGGGAAGCAGCGGGGCAGGCGGTGGCTCCGGCTCTTCCAGGGGCGCAGGCGGCGGCTCCGGCGGCTCTAGCGGGGCGGGCTCGGCCTCGCGAGGCGGCGGTGTGGGCTGAGGCGGCGCGGGGTCGGGGGACGTCGAAGCTGGACGGGCCGGGGTCGCTGGGTTGGCCGCGCCGGACGTGCGGGTGCGACGCGACGATCGCTCGCGCGGCGTGCGGCCCGCGGCATCGGCCCCGTGCAGGCAGAGCAGCAAGCAGACTGCCCAGCGACTAACGGCCCCCCAGCGCATCAGTTCTTCTCAAGATTCCTGACGGTAAATTCCTCGTCGGGGATGTCGCTCTTGGGGGTGATGTTGTCGAGCAGAAGCTCGGTGGTGCGCCCCGCTGCGTGATCGGTCATGCGTGATCGCGTCAGAAACCAGCGACCTTCGATGCGCCGTAGCTCCAGCGTCACCAGCGTCTTGAGAAGAACGCCGGCCCGGTTGTACATCAGCGTCTTGAGCGGCACGAAGTTGTCGCTGCGCACCCAGATCTCAAGCCGCGCATACGGCGAGTCGGCGCGCTTGGGCGTCACCTCCAAGCGGAAGCAGGGGAACTTGCCCACATCCTCCTGGCCTTTGAGCACGGCTGTCCCCTCGCGCAGATCGCGGCGATCGAGATCGGCGTAGGTGAAGTCGGTGCCCATAAACGCGCTGCCGCGGGTGTTGCCGGCGATGCGGCGCGCCTTGCCTAGCTCGGGCAGAAACAGGTAGCGGTCGTCATCGTCTTCGGCTTTTTGGATCTGCAGGAAGCCGACGCCCGCCAGATCAGCCGGGGCCCGGAAGCGCACCAGGCTCTTGGTCAGCGGCGGTGCGTGCCGACGCGAGCGGGCCGAAAACGCCAGCTCACGCTGGCCCCCGCGATCATCTTTGATGATGGCGCGAGCACTGACCTCGGCCTCGCCCAGACCCCAGGTGTCGGTGTCGAGCATCTTGCGGATGATCTCGGCGGCAGCCGGAGCCACAGACACTGAGCCCGTCGGACTCGCCGGCTCAGCGCCCTGCACAAGCGGGCTGCCACACAGCAAGAGCCCGATGGCCAGAACATACCTACGACTGAACGTCATCGTGTCCCCCAGACGTAATTAGAGAGGCTTGCTGAACAGTCCATACCAGTGCTCTGACGTTGCCACCGCAGCGAACACGCGGCGGCTGGAGTTGTCCTCGCGCATCGTCGCTGCGCACCAGACATCGTAGGTGTCCAGGCTGCGCTCAAAGCCCGTCAGGAGCAGCACTTCCTTGATTCCTTTTTTGCGGTGCGCAGGATGCACGCCCAACGTCTTGCCGATGCAGCCGCGCGGCGACTGTGTCGCCAGAAGTGGCGCGTGTGTGCGGTAGTCGATATCGCGCACGTCGATGCGGGCTCGTCCCCGCCCCTGCACCACAAGCGGCCCGTAGTGCGGATAAGACAGCCCCAGCGCCGCCAAAGTCCCGTCGGGTGCGAACACCAGCACGCTGCTCTTCTGACAGATCTTGTGCTCAATGGCCGGCTGCAGCAGGGCCGCGAACGAGGCATAGCTGCTGCGGCTGTAGGCGAAGTTTTGCGCGAAGATCGAGTCGATCATCTCGTGCAGGCTGGGCAGGCTCCTCACCCACAGATCGACGGTGGGGATCTCGAAGCGATAGCCCTCGGCAAGCAGCGACTCGCGCAGCGGCGCAAAGATCGACAGCGCTTGATGAAGCTGCGGCAGCGGAATGATCTGACTCGAAAAACGCCGGCTCAGCGTGTAGCCCAGCTCCTCCCACTGCCGCGGATAGGACTCGGGGTTGTACGGCTCGCCAAGAAACGGCGCGAAACCCGCGCTCGATGACAGGCGAAAGCGATAGCTGTGCGCCGTGTTGAACTGCACCGGGCCATACACCACCTGCGCCCCCAGGTCGTGCAGCCAGCGCTCGGCCTGCAGCAGAAGCTCGCCGTGCGCATCCGCATCCCCGGTGCTCTCGTAGTAGCCAAGGTAGGCCGCAGGCTGACCGTCAATCACGAGCTCTGGGTCGAAGAAAGCCACCACGCGCGCCTTGCCCGGGATGCAGAAACAGCGCGCCCGGCTGCGCACAAAGTAGGCATTGTCGCCGCTAAACGCCGCCGCCAAGGCCGCCGAGTCTTCCGGAATCCAGCCCGGATCCTCGGCATAGACCCGCCCCGGCAGCTCCAAAAAACCAGCCGGCAACCCGTCCCGGCCTTCGCTCTTTAGGATGGTCATGGCTCCTCCAACTTCTCTACCGTGCCGGTTGCGCCGTCGAGGCG
>DAORCZ010000272.1:0-5627 GCA_035345735.1 Pseudomonadota bacterium
GACGCCCAGGCATCGGTGGCCGACGGCGCGTAGAAGGCCATCAGCAGCACGCCGGTCAGCACCTGATTGCACAGCGCGATCAGAAGCAGCGAGCCAAAGACGTAGGCCCAGCGCGCACCACCACTGACTTTTTCGTCGAGAAGTGTGTGCAAGAGGCGGCGATAGCCGGTGCGACTGTGCAGCCAACCGGTCTCGCTTGCGCGCTCGTCTTGCGGCGAGGCGGCGGGCGTTTCCTGCGCGTCCGACATTAGACCGGCACCTTGTTCTTCAGCGCCAAGCGGAAGCGCTGGAACTGACAGAAGACCGTGCTGCCTTGCACGCTGACGTCCAGTCGATCCATGTCGCGCGGCGACGGACCGCTGAGTCGACGGCCATCGAGGGCGAAGGTGCTGTTGTGGCAGGGACAGACGAACTTGTGGGCCGACTCGTCGTAGTCGATGCCGCAGCCGGCGTGGGGACAGGTGGCGGACAGGGCGGTCAATCCGCCCGCCCGCTTGCCGACGTAGACCGAGCCGAGCTTGGTCTGATCGAGCCGATTCCACGCATCGCGCACACCGGTCGCCACCACCGCGGCGCGCAGCGGGGCGCCGCCCTGATCAAGGTCGGGCACCTCGCCAAGCTCGGCGATCGGCACGCCCGCCGCGCCGCTGCCCGTCGTCGGTTCCGTCGAGCCACCCGCTCCCGTCGGCATCGCTCGTCGGCGACGCAGGGGATCGCTCAGAAACAGCGCTGCGGGAATGGCCATGGCCACGCCCAGCGCGGTGAGAAGAAAGCCGCCCAGGACTCGCAGTGCCGTGCGGCGCTCGCTGCCTTGCAACTCAGCCATCCTCGCGATTTTACAGCGCCGGCTCGCGGTTCCGGCGACGTTTTGTCGTCCCTAGAATTGATAAGCGATGGCGGCGTTGATCTGGTTCGTGGCGCTCCCCGCGACTTCCGTGTGGCGATGCTGATAGTCGAGCTTGACGGCGATCTCGAAGATCGGCCGAAAGGTCAGGCCAGCCGTGTACACACTGCGATCGGTGCCCGGCCGTCGTGACAGCAGCAGGCCACTGTCGGCGATATCAAGCTGAGTATCGCTGCGCTCGTAACGCGCAAAGCCGATCAGCTGAAACCCCGACGACAGGTGCAGCGGTCGCAGCAGGTCATAGCCGACCTCGATGTAGCCTCCCAAGAGCTGCCGGGCCACCGGCCCCTGCGTCGGACGCGACAGCGAGAGGGCGTAGTTGAGGCGCTCGCTATCGCCGATGTGGATGTACGACAGCTGCCCACGCAGCGACAGACCAAAGCGCGCAAACTTGCCATCCAGCGCCGCGATGCCGACCGGCACGCTTCCCAGGTTGGGATCGCCCTGACCCGCGTTTGAAAAGAAGCCGCCCAGCCCCAGGTTTAAGCCCAGCACGGGAGCGTAGTCGATGCGGCCGGTCACGCCCCAGTCGCGGATGCGCGCCAGGTTGTCCTGCACGCCGCGGCGGATGCCGACATCAGCCGCGAAGTCTTCGCCGCGCAGACCCGGCGTGACGTAGAGCTGATAGCGCAGCGGCCCCACCGCCCCGAAGATTCCCGCCACGAGCTGCTTCCAGGTGCTGGGGATGATGAACAGGTCGGCATCGGGACGCTCGACGCCGTTAAACGTCGACGGCTCGTGATAGAGGTTCACCAGGCTGAGCGGCAGGATGCTCATGCCGGCGCGGAGGTTAAACCAGCGCAGCAGCATGAAGTCGAGCAGCGCCTGCTCGACCGCGACCTCACCCTGCTTACCGCTGGTGGTGAGCGCGTGCTCGAACTCGATCTCCGAGAAGAAGCGGATGCGGTCGGTGAAGTTGAAGCCGAAGTAGAGGATGGTGCGGCGCAGATCAGCGACCGCCGGGGCGGCCCCGGGTCCAAACGGCGCGTTGACCACTGCCTCGCCATAGCCACCGACGGCAGCACCGCGCAGCTTGTTGGTTCGGGGATCCAGCGCGACGTCGATCTGGCCCTGTCGTGGCAGCGCGAGGAAGCCACTCTTTTTGATCGCCGCGGGGGGCTGATCGCCCAGGATGACGGGCGACTGAATCGGCACCTCTTCCGTCGCGGCAGCCGGGCTGGTGTCGCTGCTTTGGGGCGGCGCGGGGGCAGGGCCGGGGGCGGCTGGCGTTCCGGGAGGCGGCGCCGCACCATCTAGCTCCGGCGGCAGGACAATGACTGGTCCCGTCGAGGCGGGGGCCGTCGTCAGTGGTTGTTCCAGCGGGACGGGCATCGTCGAGCTTGCGGGAGCGGTCGGGCCCGACTGGGCGAGCGCCGGCCTGATATCGAGGGGCACGGGCAGCGCAAGCAGCAACAAGAGGAGAGGCAGTGAGGCGCATCGTGGCATGGCGGCTTGATTCGGTGCGTGGGTGGGCAGGGCACTGCTACGTGACGTCGACCGGGGCGCTGACCGTCAGGCCGAGCGCAGCCCCGATCGCCACCAGAGCCGAGCTGAGCGCGTCGCAGTCGCGCAGAAAGCGGACTTTATTGCGGACGGCATCGACGCTGGGCTGACCGTGGATCTGCTGCAGCAGGCCGGCAAACAGCGCAGTGAGCTGATCGTGCAGCGCGGGGTCGGCGCTCTTTACCGCGGGTGAAAGCGCGAGATACATCGCCTGCAGGCCCAGCAGGTTCTGCTCGATCGAAAGGTGCGAGGCCGCGGCGTACGGACTGTCCGAGCCATCGAGCTTGGTGCCAACTACTGCGGCCTGCGCCGACATGCTGCCGAGGAGCGCAGCCAACCCGACCATGCGTGCGGGATCGGGCATGGCATTGGCGAGCGCAATGCCGGCGTTGCGAAGCTGGCGTCCCAGGTCTTCCAGGTGGCTGGCGCTGATCGGCTGCGCGGAAAACAGCACGGGCTCTAGGCGTCGCAAGCCCGTCGCAGCCAGCGGATCGTCGAAGCGACCGTCGAGAGCCTGATTAAGCTCGGGCGCCGCGACGAAGAAAAAGGGCGCTCCGCGATCGTAGGCGAGTCGTGTCGCAAGCCAGGCCGAGCGCGCCGCCGCGAGATCGCGCGGGGCTCCCATCTCAGCGTACGTGGCCTCCGCGAGCGTTAGCGCTTCGCGCGCGACCTCGGTCGCCTGCTGCGTCGCGTAGGTTCGCACCGGGCCTTCAAGCAGGGCCTGACCCAGCGCGGGACCCAGGCGATTGTCGACCGCGCAGCCGCTGACCAGGGCCGAAAGCAGCAGCCCCAAAAGGGGCAGCCCAAGCCGCATCAGGGTCGTGCTCAGCGAGCGGTGGTTGTGTCGCAAGCGCCCCAATCTGACCATTTCGTCATCGTCGGCGCGAAGCTTGTCGTGCGTCAAGCAGATCTGCGATGCGCGGAGGGACGTAGCCGGTGCCGGGTCGCGGCCGAGACGGATAGCCCCCGCTCTTCTCGCTGTACTTCACCGATTCTTCCCATAAGATTCGCGCCAGCTTCACCCCGGCCCGGGGCGAACGTCCTACTGTTTCGTCAGAGCTTAGTTACCCATGCAGAACGCCAGACATGTCGTCGTTGTAATGAACGGAACCGCGCGCTGGGCCGCCGGCAACGGACGGTCGCTGCCCGAGGCACAGCGGGCCAGCCTGGAGGCTGCTCGGGCCATCGCTGTGGCTGCCGCGGCCGCCAAGGTTCGCTTTCTTACGCTCTGTGGCGAATACGCCGAGCTGCCGAGCTATCCGCAGAACCCGGCCAGCCCCGCCCCGCCGGCGCTGCCTCCGCGATCAGTGGCAGCGGCCGGCAGTGCGGTGAGCGCAGCGTCCGAGGGCGGCCACGAGGCGCCGTCGGCGCTACTCCGTGAGCTGCTCCCTTCCGGCAGCGAGTTGATCGTCACGCTGCGGCTGGGCCAGAGTGGTCGGCGCGATATCGCTGCGGCCGTGCGCAAGCTGGCGACGGCGGTGAAGGCGGGTCGCCTCGATCCGGCACAGCTTGATGAGTCGCTTCTGCGCGCCGCGCTGTGCACCGAGGCGCTGCCTGATCCCGATCTCATCCTCTACACCGGCTGCCTGCCCGGCGAGCACCGGCTGCGCGACGATCTGATCTTTGAGTCGGCCTATGCCGAGTTTTTCTTCAGCCAGCGACTCTGGCCCGACTTTGGCCCCAAGGACTTTCTGTTTTCGCTCAGCGATTTTGCCGGTCGGCAGCGTCGCTTCGGCAAGACCGCCGAGCAGGTCAGCCCCGGCGAGCCGGGAGCCGGCCGCTACTGCGTCGCATCCTCGTCGATCGGGAGCTGACTCGCGGGGGCGATCAGCAGGCGGACCTTGCGGCGGAAGACCTCTTCCAGCAGGTCGGCCTTGCGGCGCGCCGACCACAGCTCCAGCTCGACATCGGGATCGGCGCCGGCCAGGGGCGATGCGGGCGTCAGCACCAGCTCGACATCGCGCGACAGCATGCGGCAGCGCACGCTGCGGATAAGCTGGCGATTGGTGCGATCCAGCCCGTCGGCAACGCGCAGCAGCGCGGCGTGGATGCGGATGCGCCGCCGCAGCGAGTCCGAGAGCTTGGCAAAGGCCTCGTGCGCGTCCTTGGGCGTCGACTTGCGGTGATAGCGCACGGTCTGCGCCATGAGCGCAATCTCCTCGGGCGTGAAGCCGGCCAGGCCCACGTTTTCGATCAGGTACTGGCCATGCTTATGGTGCTTGCTGGGCGCGATGTAAAAGCCGATGTCGTGCAGCAGCGCCGCGAATTCCAGCAGCTCTCCGTCGGCGTTGGGCAGCCCGTGGAGCGGTCGCAGGCCGCGAAACAGATCCAGCGCCAGCCGGGCCACGTGATAGGCGTGCGGTTCGCGCACCTGCGTCCGCCGCATCAGGGTCACGACCGAGCGTCGACGCAGATCGGGAAACTCATCGACGAGGGCAATGCCCGGGCGGTTCTTCGCCGCATAGTCGTAGATCAGGCCCTCGCGCAGCGCGGCTTCACACAGCTGATACTGATCGGCGTGGAAGACTTCGAGCAGCGAGCGGACCAAGATGACGCCAGTGACGATGCTGTCGACGCGCCGCGCATCCAGGCCAGGCAGCCGGGCCCGCTCGACGCTGCTCAGCGAACACAGGCGCTGCTCTAGCGCGTAGACGTCGGCGAAGCGCACGATGCGGCCGCGTTCGTTGCGCGGGCTGGCTTCTGGACGCTCGGCGCGGTCGCTGCGTTCCCCGTCGGGTGGGCGAGGAATCGGGGCGCTGGGATAGCACAGCTCGTGCAGCGCGCGGGCGGTCCCAGCACTGATCGCCACGAAGTCAAAGCCGATGCGCTGCATCGGGGCGGCTACGCGCTCCAGCGCGCGATGACAGAACTCGGCCAGGTGGGCGCGGTCGTCCTGCGACGGCGGATCGCCCTTGAGGTGCGACAGCAGGCGCAGCACCCCCAGCTTCAGGCTGCGCTGAAAGTACAGCTCGCGGGCATCGCCGACCATGACCTCGACCGAGCCGCCTCCGATGTCGACCAGCAAGGCGCGGCGGCTGGCCAGCGGCAGCACCGAGCGGGCGCCGAGGTAGATCAGGCGGGCCTCTTCTTCGCCGCTAATGACCTGAAGATCGATGCCCGTCTCGTCGCGCATGGCGCGCACGAAGTCGCCGCCGTTGTCGGCTTCCCGCGTGGCGCTGGTGGCCACCGCGACGATGCCATCGCAGTGGTGCCGCTCGGC
>DAORCZ010000272.1:5727-9032 GCA_035345735.1 Pseudomonadota bacterium
CGCGCGGTGAAGAGCTCGCAGCGGGCCGGCTCACCGTCGGCATGATGAGTCGTCGCAGCGAAGGCCAGCCACAGGCCGCGCTTGCCTCGGCCGATCGCCGGATCGCGCAGACAGTCGTGGCCATCGCGCTTGCTCTTGCCGAGCCGCAGCGGCACCTCCTGCACCTGAGCCAGCAAGCCCGTCGCAACCGACGCCGTCGCGGGCACCGGCGGATGCAGCAGCACCACCAAGTCGCTACCCCCATCGGGCTGCCCACGCTCGCACAGCACCGCCCCGCCACCGAGGGGAGCCGGCCGACGATAGCCCCCCGCTGATAGGCGTAGCGGCGTGGTCGCACCCGGCTGCGGCAGCACATAGATGACGCTGCCTTCGGCGGTCTGCGCTTCAAAGTACAGTCCGTCGCCCGCCGGTGACCAGACGGGATAGGCCAGGCGCGACGGCGTATCAGGCCCAGGCAGGGCCGCTAAGAGCAGCGAGTGCTCATCGGTCTGCAGATCCAGGCACCACAGCCGGCGCGCCGTTCCCGGCAAGCCATCGTCGGCCACGTAGGCCAAGTAGCGTCCGTCGGGCGAGAAGGCGGGGTGCAGATACAGCCGGCCATCGCCGCCCAGCAGGCGACGAGCGCCGGCTGGCCCTTTGCTGGTCGCGGCCAGCGCAGGCAAGAGCCAGATCTCACTCGTCGCGCCGACGGCCCGGCCATAGGCCAGCGAGCCATCAGTCGCGAACGATGCACCGCCATCGGCTGGCCCGGCGATGACCCGCGACAACCGCCCTTTGCGATCGATGACCACCCAGTGCGAGTCGTCCCCCTCACCAAGCAGGAAGGCCAAGTGACGGCCATCCTGCGACCACACCGGTGCGCGATGATGCGAAAGCCCGGCAGTCAGACGGCGGACCCGCCTGAGCAGCGGCCTTGGGCTGGGGCGCGGCGCGCTGCGTGTGATCTCACCGCCGGCCTCCGCGGTTCGCCGCTTTCCCGTCGCTGCGCTGTCTCTAGCCATCGTCTGATCTCCTGCCTGCCTGGGGTTCTGCGTCGGTCGAGCCGGCGGTGGCCCGCCGAGTCTGCGCGGATTCTATCGCAGGCCGATCGACCGCGAACAACCGTTGCACGTCCATCTGCAAGCACGGCTGTGTTCACGGGATTCCGGGCCGCTGCCCGGCCAGCAGAAGAAGTCGTCGGGCGGGCGACGAGGGGCGGATTACAGAAATGAGTCGGCATCGCGCAGGTCGCCGCGGCTGCCTGAGGGCGCCTGCCGCGAGACCTTCTTTGGCTCGGGCAGCGGCGTGTCGCTGCAGACCTCGGGCTTTTTGGCCATCGCCTGGCAGCGCTGCAGGGCCTGGGCTGCACCGGCCTCGTCCTTCGCCGCTTTGCGCAGGCGGGCGAGGGTGGCAAAGCCTTCGGGATCGACGATCAGGTCGCGCCCGGCGAGGTCTTCGAGGATCTTGCGGGCCTCGGCTTGGCCCTTCTTCGTCCGACTCAGCGCTTCGGCCAAGCGCACCTGCAGCCAGGGGTCTTTCTTGTTTTCGCGACTCTGGTCGCGCAGCACATTGACCGCGGCGTCGATGTCGGCAGAGTCGCCGGCCCGCAGCCGAGCCACGGCCCAGACGCGCTGGATGCGCTTGTCGAGCTGTGGGCTGCTGACCTCGTAGCCTGCGTCGTTGCTGTCGAGCTTGCGGTTCAGCAGGGCCAGCGCCTTGGCCGCTTCACCTGCCGCCAGGGCGGTCTCGGCATCGTTGATCAGCTTGACCGCCTCTTTGCGGCTTAGCTCGACGGCGTTTAGGCAGGCCAGTGCCGCCGATGGCACGAGCAGCGATCCGCCCAGGATCAGAGCCAAAGCGAAACCAGGAGCTTGTCGGGACTTCGGCATGACGACATCCGCCTCGATACACAACGGCACGAACGCCGTCGGGCTGAGTGTACCATGGGCTCATGCGTCGCTCCGTGGCCGGGCCGGGACCGCGACTCCGGCTCCGGCCAAAGAAATCTTGGGGATTCTGGTCGGTCGCCTTGCTAATATTTTGGCAAGATTGTTGGCATATTGGCCAGCTGTCCCCCGCGCGGGCCGCTCACATTGAAGATGGCGGCAGCCTGATGGCGCGCTTTGAGTGCAACCGCTGTCACGAGGGGGCCGGCCAGCCTGTCGTCGGCCGCAACAAGCACTGCGTGCGCTGTCATCAGGAGATCCTGGATGGTCGCTTTGATGTCGATGCGGTGACGCTGCGGCGCTGGCAGGGCAACCTGCGCAGCCTGCCGGCGGTGCCCAGCCTGACTGGCATTGGGCGCCGGCTGCGACGGGACTGGCTGGCCAAGTACCTGCAACAGCCGACCGATCTGCGGCCTGCCTTGCCGGCGATGATGCCCAGTCTTGCGCTGGGCGATACGCAGGCGCGGCGCATCGCCACCTGGCTGGTGCCCGACGAAGGACCCGCGATCACGCTGCCGGCGAGCCCGGCTCAGCTTTCGCTGGGGCGGACCCTCATCGAGCAGAAGGGCTGCGGTAGCTGCCACGCTTTCTCGGGGGTGCCCGCGCTGCCGGCGACCCCGCCACCGATCGCGCTGCGGGATGCCGAGCGCCGTCTGGGCCTGCTTCTGGCCCCTGATCTACGCTACAGCCGCGAGCGCTTGCAGAGCGGCAGCCTGGTGGGCTGGCTGCGCGATCCCAAGTCGCTCAAGCCCGACACCGCGATGCCGACCATCCCGCTTTCGGAAGCGGAAGCGATGGCTATCGCGAGCTATCTCATGCAGGCGCCGCTGTCGGCGATAACCCCGGTGCCGGTGCCGGTGCGGCTGCCGCTGCTCGCGCGCCGCGTCTCGTTTGTCGAGGTCAATGAGCAGGTCCTGCGCCGCACCTGTTGGCACTGTCATTCGACGCCCGAGTTCGCGATGGGCGATGGTGGACCGGGCAACACTGGGGGCTTTGGTTTTCGTCCCCGCGGGCTGAACCTGGCGAGCTATGCCGAGGTGCTGTCGGGGAGCCTGGATGATGCCGGTCAGCGCCGTAGCATTTTCTTGCCGCTGCCCGATGGCACGCCGCGCCTGGTCGCGGTGCTGCTGGCCCGTCAGCGCGAGCTTGCTGGTCAGCCAGTGCCGGGGCTGCGCGGTATGCCGCTGGGCCTACCCGCGCTGTCGAAGGAGCAGATTCAGCTGGTCGAGTCGTGGATTGCTCAGGGGCGGCCGCAGTAGCGGGTGGGCGGACGGTCTGGCGTAGAGAGTGTTTACATATTGGGCTGCGGATGCCCTAGACGTGAACGGGCTGCACGGCTGGGGCCCCCGCGGACGCGGACTCATTTTTTCGTCGGGGCGC
>DAORCZ010000273.1:0-9017 GCA_035345735.1 Pseudomonadota bacterium
TGCAGTCGTTGTCCAAGCCGTCGCAGCGCTCGGTGGTTGGGCTGACCAGGGCCTTGCAGTAGATGCCGCCTTTGCCATCGCACTCGGTGACGCCGCTGCGACAGGCACCTTCGCGCTTGGCGTCTTCGCAGGGCTTGCCGGCGCCCAGGCAGGTCAGGCCGCTGAACTGAAACACGAAGTCTTCGTAGTCCAGGTCGTTGCCGTTGACCCCGGCTGCGCCATCGGCATCGAGGAAGTCGAGATCTTCGAAGCCGAGATAGAACGTGTTGTCGAGCTTCGTCGACTTGTAGATGAGGTGCGAAAACCAGGGTCCGTCCCGACGGAACGAGCACATGGTGCAGCGCGTGTTCCAGATGTGCTGCGTGTAGTGGTACTGCGTGGCGTTCGCATTCGCGGTATCGCAGCAGCGAGAGCCGCCGGCACTGCGACAGCTAGCCAGGCAGGAGGCGCCGCTCGCAACCGGACAGCAGGTGTCGTTCGACAGCGGCTTGGGAATCAGCGCCAGCCCAATCAGCCCCCCGCGATAGCGCGGATTCTGGCGAATGCTGGTCGCCGCGAGATCAATGGGCAGGGCGCTGTCGTCGAGATCCGTGCCGCCCTGGGTGAACGGCACCAGGAGGATGATGTCGCTGTCGGCCGCCGTCTGATTGATGTTGTCCTTCTCGAAGCGATACAGCGGGGCGGTGCGACGCGCGCTGCCATCGTCGAGCTTTTCGTTGTACCAGCCGATGCCGAAGTGCGCGCCGCCGCCCTTGTAGATGAAGCGCACGCTGAAGTCACACAGCGGCGAAAAGAGCTGCGGCTCGGTGGCGAACTGGTTGTTGTCAGCCAGGCCCTCGTTGACGAAGGTCGCGGGGTTCTGGCTGAGCTGCACCGTGCGCGGACGGGCCGGCGTGCCGAGCGCAGTCCCGTTGAGCACGTTGCGATAGTTGGCGTTAGACGGAATCTGCGTGCCGTTCGGCAGCGTGATCTGCGCCTGACCCGCCGAAGGTCGAGCGCAGAGTGCGCCGACCAGGCTAGCGACGCTGAGCAGGTAGCGGAGTGCGTTGCGCATGACATCCCCCTTGTGCCATGGGTGCTCCGCCTTCGATGTTATCGCTAGCTGTATGGGTCTTGATCGAGATCTATCGCGTGACCGCAAAGCCGAGCGTGATCAGGTCGTAGCTGACTGCGTAGGTGCCGGCAGCTGTACCGCCCACGCCAGGCGGATAGGTGGCATCGGGGCGCAGCGGGTTCGATGGATAGAGCTGGCTCGCCGCCGGATCGACGACGCGGTCGGCCTGAAAGATGTGGCCGTACGAAAAGTCGATGCGCCAGTCAGCAGACAGGAAGTGCACCTTGGGAACAAACAAGCCCAGCGACAGCAGGCCCTTGTGATTGTCGGGCGTGAGCACGCTGACCGTCGCATCGGGCATGCCGGAGGACTCGAACATGCCGCCGAGCCGCGCGCCGATGTACTTCCACAGCTTGGCTTCGCCGCCGAGCGAGATGGAGTGCGTGGTCTGCATGTCGCGCCGCAGCGCCACCGGACCCAGGGGATAGCTGCCGATTCCCTTGAGGTTTTCGATGGTGATGCCGTTCGGGGTGAAGCTAATCGCATCCTGCACCGACCAGAACTCGACGGTGTAGGAGAGCTCGACCCGCAGCTTGTCGGGTAGCGGCGCAAACTCCGCGCCTACCCGCAGCATCGGCGGCAGGTTCATCGAAAGCGACGCATCGCGGCCGTTGACGGTGGCGCCGTTGAAGATCTCGTTCGTGCCCAGCAGGGTGTCGACCGTGCCCTTGGCGCTGCGAATCAGGAACGGAAACTGGAACGCCGCGCCCAGCCGCAGCCACGGCATGACGCGATAGATCGCGCCGAGGTTGAAGGCCGGCGTGATGGCGAAGGCCTGCGCCACGACCAGCGTGTCGTAGTCGGGCTGCTCGGGCCGGCACATCACCTGCGGACAGCCGTTGAGCATCAGCCGCGAGCGGAAGTACACGACCATCAGCTGCGGTCCGATGCCGAGCTGCAGCCGGTCGGACAGCAGGCTGAAGCTGGCCACCGGATTTAGCACCGCCAGCACCGTCGAGCGGCTGAGCGAGCCTTCGTGTAGACCGAGCAGGGCGTAGCGCTGCGGCGCGACGTCGGGGACGCGCTGGATATCGGCTTCTGTTGCGTAGCTCGGCTCGGGATAGCGCAGGAGGCCGGTGTAGGGAATCCACAGGCCAAATCCCAAGGTCAGCGAGCCCCAAGAAAACGGCTGTAGCCGGCGGGCAAACGCCAGCTGCGGGATCGACAGCGGCACGCTGCCAATCAGCCCACCATCGCCGCTCACCGGCGGGCGAAGGATGCCGTTTTCGTTGCGCGTATAGGTGACGTTCTGCAGCACAAAGCCCAGATCGAACAGCACGCTCCAGCCGCCGCTGCCCGCGCCCAGCCAGGGATCGCCGACGGTGGTGGCCAGGGCGACGCCCGCCGGGTTGTAGTAGATGGCGTTGAGGTCATCGGCCCCCGCGACGAAAGCTCCGCCGCGTCCCAGCGGCCGGGCGCCATGCGGCGAGACGAACATGCCACCGGCCCGTGCGGTTCCCGACAGCGCAAGCAGCACGCCCCAAAGCAGCGCCAGCGACAGACCCCTCTTGAGGGAGCGGCAGATCCCTGCCGGTCGGCTGCAGAGGGGGCGGGGCGACACCGGGGCCAGGTGACCAACACAAGATCCAGCGCGCGACATAGCGCTTTGTATCGCGCCTGCCCAGCACTTGTCGAGCCGAGCGGAGCCCAGTCGGCCGCCGCCGCCCAGCGCAGCCGGGATTGCGCTGCAAATTCGCTAGGATGCCGCCCGGACGACCGTGGTAGTAATTCAGGGTTGTTCGAGCAGCGGCCCTTGCCGTACCATCTACAACAGATTCTCGTTAGAGCCTCGTCGAGGAGAGCGAAAAATGGACGCACTGTCGGGCAGCGAAATTCCTTGGCCGCAGCAACCGAAAGACAACTCCGGCACGATCTATCTGGGAGCCGCAGTTGCGTCGGCTCTGGCCATCGCCATCGGCGCCGGCGCCGGCAAGATCGAAATCGGTCTGCTCATTGGCCTGGCGATTCCGATCGGCGGCGCGGTCTTCGCGCTCGTGCTGGTGGCCATGGGCATCGGCCCGGCGCTGAAGGGCCACAGCGGCAAGTTCTCGGACTTCACCTCGTTCTCGCCGGAAGTCGAGCAGTCGTTCATCGTCTTCGAGCAGACCTCATACGAGACCAGCAAGCGCGCCGCGACGATCGGTGCCGCTTCGGTGGGCATCGTCGGGCTGCTGTTTTCGATCATCGTGCTCACCATGGCCAGCAAAGAGCCGACGGCGGGTGGGCACGCCGCCCCTTCGGGTGGCGCGGCTGAGCAGAAGCACTAGCCGAACTCCGCCTCCGCTCGTCCTCTCTTCCCCCCGCCTCACTCGTTCTTCTCTCCGCCTCTCGGCTTTTGATTCCGCCCTCGCCTCGGCAGCGGTCCGGGTCGTCGAGCTACGTCCGGCAGTCGGCCCCCAGCCCGGCGGGCGATTGTGATACGGTAAACAGGATGTCTTTTCGCGCACTTACAAGCCCCGGTCGTCGGTGGGGGCGGCTTTCCGGCTACGCCTGGCTGGCCGGCTGGGCGCTGGCTGGCTGCGTAGGTGGCAAGGATCGCAGTCCGCCGAGCGGCAAGGCGACGCCGCCGGTCCGCGCTGCGGTGGCCGATGCGGCCCTGCCTGGCTTTGCGCCCGACGAAGCGGTGGTGCTGATTCACAGCACTCACGACACCCTAGGGGCGGCTCGCCTATCGCTAGAGGCGGCGCTGCGTCTGCCCATCGATCTGCCGCTGCCGTTTCCGCGTATCGAGCGTCACGCCGATCGCTTTCGCGTTGTGCTTTCGCGTGGGCCGTTCGCGGCGCTCAGCGGGCTGTGGGGGGGCGTCAAGGCGGCGCATCCCGCGACCGAGCTTCTGGCGGCCGGGCAGGCCGGAGGCGACGACATCATCCGCATGGCCATCGTCTGCTCGCCCGCCGATAGCGTCCCGCTTTATGCCGCGCCGAAAGAGGGCGTTCAGAAGCCCGGCAAGGAGCTGGCGCGCCTGCACACAGGTCAGGTGCTGGCGCTCAAAGAAGAGGACGATGGACCGGGGGTCAGCGACGAAGAAGACGAGGGCGGCGAAAGCCACGCACCGACCCTGAGCGAGCAGGGCTACCTGACCGTGCTGCAGCCGCAGGTGGGTCTGGTGCACGCGCCGGATGTGCTCTTGCCCGCCGACTGCACGCCGCGCGACGAAGACAACGACGATGGCAACGGCCGCATTCTGACCGGCACCAGCGTCGGGGCCCCCAAGCCCGGACAGGTGGGCCGGCTGTGCCTGAC
Source organism: Pseudomonadota bacterium (assembly GCA_035345735.1). Taxonomy (GTDB): domain Bacteria; phylum Myxococcota_A; class Polyangia; order Palsa-1104; family JAEUJZ01; genus JAEUJZ01. The sequence goes on from DAORCZ010000273.1 coordinate 4,358, forward strand.
GACGCGCTTTTCCGGCAAGCGAGGGCGGCAGACGCAGGCCGATCTGCTGGCGGTCAGCCCGAACTATCGACGCTGCCTGCGCTTTGTCGGCGCCGGGACCTTCGATGGCTTTGACCACTCGCGCGATGGCAGTCACTTCGCCGTCGAGGTTAGCGAGCCCCGGCCGACCCCGAGCGGGCCAGGCACGCCGACCCCGGCGCTGCGCCTTTACGCCGTGCCCAGCGCACCCGCTGCCGGTCAAAGCAACCCGGTGCCGCGCGGTCAGTGGCCAGGCCTCAGTCGCCCGGCCTTCCTGGGCGATCACTTGATCGCCCTGAGCGAAGAGGCGGCGCTGATCGGCGTGTGGTCGATCGACGGCTTGTCGCGGCGCGCCCCGACGGACACCAGCCCGCCTCCCGCCCCCCGCCGCTTGCTGCAGCTACCCCTACCTGGCCTGCCCGCCCTGCCTGAGAAGCTGCAGGCGGCGGTGCATCGCCCGGCCGCGCCGACGCTGTCTGGCGAGCGTGTCAAGGCCAGCTTCCTGCGCAGCTGTCCACCCGAGCTACAGAAGCGCGTGCGGACCCTTTCGGGCCGGGGGTTTGTGGCCTGCCTGTACGAGATCGAGGTCGAGGTCGGGCTCGATGGCACGCGGTCCGAGCGACGCTGCCGCATCGACAACGCCGACAACCCGCTGGAAGAGCCGCTCAGCGTGCCCTGCCCGGCGCTCTAGGTGACAGATGTCGTCCCGGCGCGGCGACGATCCCATGGCCGGCAAATTCTTAGGGGCCCGGCGCTCGTCCTTCGCCGGGGCGCGCGCGCAGGGGGCTGTCGGCCATGGCTGCGCTCAGGCGCGATAACTCCTGCAGATCGATGCTGAGCTGACCGAAGCGGTGCGCGTAATAGACCTGCACAAAGTCCTGGAAGTGCGCGGCGCAGGGGTCTCCAGCTTCACTGACTCGCTCGGCCAGGGCCTGTAGCGTTTCGCCGCTGCGCTGCACAAAGCCGCGCCGCCGCAGCGTCGCCACCACTCGCTTCAACTGCCCCCGAGCCGCTTGCTCGACTTCGCGCCGCTGCTGTGCCCCTTGGGGATCGAGCTCGTGCTCACCCCAGGGCAATCGGCCCGCCGCCCGCCAGCGTCGCAGGACGATGTATCCCGCGGCCAGCCCGGCCAACAGCAAAAGGCCACCGAGGAGGTAGGGCGCCGCCCGACGCAGGCTAAGGCGCATCGAGCCGCGCCGCTCCTTGGCGACACCGAACAGGCCGCTCATCCGCTCGGCGAGGTGGCGCTGGGCCCGCGGATCGTACTCCAGCACGTACTTGTTCCAGCTCATCTCCAGGCTGTCAGAGAAGCGCCGCGCCCGCTGCAGGAAGCCAAAGCGCGCCGGCGATAGCGCAGACAGCGGCGTGGGATCAAGTGTCTGCCACGCATACGGCAGACCTGCCCCCTGGGCCTCGCTGCTCCCGTCGGTCCCGACCCCTGGCCCGGGCGCAGCGCCGGTCTCGCTGGCGAGTGGCAGGTAGGCCTCGACCCACGAATGCGCGTGCTGCTGTCGCACGACCAGATAGCCGCCGAACTCGTTCCACTCGCCCCCGAGGTAGCCATTGACGCTGCGGCTGGGGATGCCGGCCGCGCGCAAGAGCAGCGAGAGGGCGCTTGCGAAGTACTCACAGTGACCGCGGCGGCGCTCGAACAAAAAGGCGGCCACCGGGTCGCCGTGCCGGGCTCGTTCGGACTCCGACAGTGGCTGAAGCTGCGTCGAATAGCTGTACCCCGTCTGCAGGTAGCGCTCGAGCGCGCGCGCCTTGTCCTGCGGCTGGGTCAGGCCGGTGGTGATCTGCGCCGCGAGGCTCCGCAGCCGCGGGGCCAGGCTCTTGGGCAGCTGCAGGTACGGGCTATCTTCTGCCAGCATCAGCGCGGCGTAGCTGGCCGACTGGCCCGAGAGCGCGCCACCTGCCGCATCGACGAGCTCAGCCTGCAGGCCCAGGCCATCTTGGCTGCCCCCGGCGGTCCCGGGAACTGGCCCTAGGAACACGGTGTAGTGCAGGCTGCCTGGCCGACTGCGCGCGATCAGATCGTCGTTGCCGCCCAGATAAAGCGGCCACTGCGCTGCGTAGTACCAGGACGAAGGCAGGCTCAGGGCCAGCGGGCGCGGCGGGGGCTGACCTAGCGGCATGGCCAGCACCGGCACGAAGAGGGCCGAGGTCTCAAGCGGCTCTAGGTAAAGCTCGGCGCGCAGCACCTGCGGCAGGTGCAACGACTGTGGCGTAGTGAAGGCGTCGAAGAAGTGATAGCCCTGCCGGTGCGGCACCGGGCGTTCGGGCAGCGGCAGCGGCGCGCTGGTCGCGAGCGGAGTCGCCGTGTTCGTCGGGCTGGCCGGACTCGCCGGGCTCGCCGGTGGGCTCTGATGCGACCACTTGCCGTCTTGGTAATAGCTAAACGCCGTGCCGCGGAAACGCAGGCCACTCGGCGGCGGCTGTGGCAGCGGCGGACTGCCCGGGGTGCCCGGGGTGCCCGGGGTCGCCGTCCCGCCGAGCTCGACGCGCATCACGACGCGCGGGTTTTCGCGCAGCAGGCCGTGGCCGCCCAGCTGAATCTGTTCGGCAAAGCCGGTCAAAAGCAGGCCGCGTCGCCGTAGCGGCAGCTCTAGCCCAACCCCGACGCGTGGCAAGAGCAGGAACAGCAGGCCGCCGACCAGAAACAGCACCAAAGCCAGGCTGCCGGTGGTGACCAGAAACGGGGTCCCGACGACGCGACGCGAAGACAGGATGCGCTCGACCTCGACGCGCTCGCTCTCGGCGGCTTGGCCGTGGCGACCCGGCAGGTGCTTGAGCAGATAGTTTTCTTCCATCTCGCGGCGCAGGTGGAACAGCGACAGCGTCCAGGTGGCGAAGATCGAATACAGAAGCAGGCACACCGCATAGACGATGCTGGCCCCGACCAGCGAAGCGATGAGCAGCATCAGGAAGCTGATCAGATAGGCCTGCAGATAGTCGCTGTTGCTGCGCCGTCGCCACAGCTTGATGCACAAGAGCACGCACAGAAAGCGCGTGCCGCTATCCCACAGCGTCTCGCCCTGACTGGCGTCGGGTAGCAAGAGCGCCACCGATAGCAAGAGCACGCCATAAAGCGCGAAGGCAAAGCTGCGTCGCGCCATGAACGGATGGGCCTGCGGGTCATAGAAGTACGAGCCCACAATGCCCAGCGTCGTCAGCGCCGCCAGAATGCCAGGCACTTCGCCAGCCAGGACCAGCATCACAAAGGCGATGCTGACCATCAGGTACGAGACCGATTTATGGGTGGCGGCGAAGCGCAAGCAGGGCCCTGGTTATCCTTTTAGCATTCGTGTTGATGTATTAGAGCGCCTCGATGACGTGGGCCGAGGCCACCGCGGGAGGCAGGTTGGCGAGCCCATCGAGGAGCGGGGCGTGGGCGACCAGTCCGTGTCCGGCCTCGCCGAGCGGCGAGGGAGGCGGCCCGGCCGTCCCCCGGTTGGGGCGAACGATCAAGAGCGAGTCGCCGTGCTCGCAGGCGTACTGACCCAGGCGGGCGGGCGGCCGCGGGGCGACCTGAAACGGCACGTCCGGCGTCACCGTTTCGAGCAGCGCCAGCGTGGTCAACAGCCGACTGAGGCTGCTGGGGCTGTGTAGGACCGGCAGGGCCGGCGCCAGGCTGCGCACCACCAGCGCCACGGCGTAGCCATGCTCCAGGTAGTAGGCGCCGAGCGATGCGCCCCAGCTGATCACCCGCTCCAGATCGTTGACCGCTTGCACGCTCTTTTGCTCGGCGGCTGGCAGCGAGTTGTCGAGATACAGCGTCACCTGCTGCACCGCTTCGTCTTCGTACTCGCGCACCATCGGCCGGCCGCGTCGCGCCGAGCTTTTCCAGTGGATATCGCGCGGGTCGTCGCCGCTTCGTAGCTCGCGCACGGCGTGGAAGGCACCGCGTCGGCCCAGCTTACCCACCGTCTGCTCGCCGGCGGCCGAGAGCAGCGCCTGCGGCAGGTGCGACAGCGACAGCAGCGCCGGGTAGACGATGATCTCGCTCTTGTGCTCGACGTAGCGCGAGGCGCGGAACAGCGCGAAGGGAAACTTGGTGCTGATGCGGAAGGCGGTAAAGACGTAGCGACCGCGCTGCGGCAGGCTGTGGCGATAGCTCGTCTGCTGCGTGCGGCCCGAGGGAATCTTGAGGAAGTAGCAGCGCTTATCGACCACCTGATCGTCGCACAGGTCTTCGACCTCGATCGAAAACGAGGGGAAGCGGCGCTTCTCGTTGCGCAGCACGATGCCCATCAGAAACGGGTGGCCAGCGTGGACGCGCGGTGGCGGCTGGCGACGTGGCACGATGCCCGATAGCGAGATCTCGCTGAGCAGCCACGAGCTGATCACCAGCGTCAGCAGCATGCCCAAGAGCAGGTAAAGCTGGTTGTTGCCGGTGTTGAGCGCCACCACCAGGATGCCGATCAAGACCAGGATGAACCAGCCACCGTCGCGGGTCGGGCGCAGGCCGCGCAGCCGCAGCCAGCGTCGCCACTGTCGCTTTCCCCAGCGCTCGGCGCGTACCGACAGGCTGGGCCCCTGGGCTCGCGCGCTCACCGGTACCGGCGGCCTTGGCCCCGAAATCGCCGGACCCGACGTGCTGTCAATTGCGCGCTGCACAGCCACAGGATACCGCCTCCTCCCC
>DAORCZ010000274.1:0-8998 GCA_035345735.1 Pseudomonadota bacterium
TCCGGGTCGATGCGGCACAGGTTCATCGGTGGTCGGAGCTGGCCCTCCCAAGTGTGTAGGGCCCAAGGGGCGCGCAGATCCGAAAGGCGGTGCTGCGGCAGACCGACGAACGTCGGATCGGTCGCGGCGATGCAGCTCGGGGCCAGGCCCAGTCCCGATGAGCCGAAGGTCCCCGCGGACTGCAGCGCCGTGATCGCCGCCCCCTGACCCAGCGCTGGCGTCGGCACGATGGCCTCGATGATCAGCGCGCGGTGCTCTCGCGACAGATCACGGAAGAACTGCTGGTAGGTGTCGACGGGCTCAAGCGGACCCGCGGGGCGAGGGCGGCAGAAGCTCTTGGGACCGCTCTGCGAAAGCGGCTGGTCGCACTGCAGATCGAAGGCGGCGCAACGATAAGGGCCGGGCAAAAAACAGTGCGCGGGCTCGGGACCGGGGGCGGCGGCGCAGTCCTGCGTGCGGGGATCGTTCACGGCGCGCTCGGTCGCCCGCAGCGAGCAGTCTTCGCGGTCGGTTAAAAACAGCACCATCAAGATCGAATCCGGTCGCAGAAAGCCGGTGTTTTCACGACGGTGGCCATCGAGGGCACGGCGCGCGGCTTCGAGCGGCGAAGACACGGTGCAGCCACGCTCCCCGAGCGGGACCAGGCAGCGCAGCGCATGCAGGGGGCCGAAGTCGATGCCTCCCTGCGCTTTCGGAGGCTGCGGCTGCCAGTCCTGCGGAACATTGCTGGCCGCCCCTTCGAGCGCGATGAAGCGGCTCCCGGTCGGCAGGTAGCGACGATCCGGACACAGCGCGGCGCAGGCGGCCCGCTCAGCCGCCGTCTGATTCGCACGCTCCCAACACGAGACGGCCTGCAGCGCCCCATCGTCTCCGGCGAAGGAATCGCAGGCTCCGGCCGGCTGCGCGAAGGGCTGGCCTGGAGCGACCCAGGAACCGACATCGGTGCTGACGATGCCGACGTGCAGATCCATGCCGGGATTGGTCAGCCAGGAGGTCCAGCCCGGATGCAGGGCCAGGGCGCGCTGCTTTTCGAGCATGCCCGGCGTGTTGCCGATCACCAGCAACAGATCGATGGGCGGTAACAAGCGGAAATCGTAGTAGCCCTCGTTCGACGGAGCGAAGCACTCCTGCAGGGCACGGATGCGATCCGCAGCGCTGGCGTTGGGCGGCAGCGGGCAAATCGGGCCGAGATTCGGAGCAACGCAGCCCGTCGCAAGTGCAGTCAGTCCCGAAAACGCCAGCAGCCCGCCAAGAACGCTCGATCGAGTCATCGCGCATCACCTCCCGCGCAGCCGCCGCTGCGTTCCCCAAGCGTAGCCCTGGCCCCTGGCTTGGCGCTTGTCGCAGGGAGCGTTTGGGGGTCAAGGCGCGTCGGCGCAGCGTTGCGCTGCAGATCAACTTGGACTTTTTGGCGGGTCGAACGGAACCCGGGGCATGCGGGCCGTCGGTGTTGCGATCGCGGCGGCTCGCAGTCGCCATGCGACGGTCGTACTCCGGCGCTCGCAGCCCGCCAAGGCGGCAGGCTCAGCGTCGGCAAAGAATGCGCACGAGGGTTTCGTCGACTGCTAGAATTCAGCGGCAAGCGATGCGCAAGCAACCCGCCGAGGCGCCGGTTACGCCATCCTCTTTGACGTCGTTCAAGCCGCAGCCAGCGCTGCAAAGCCGCGTTGCGTCGATCGATATCATCGAGATTGGGGGTGGGCACACGACGGTGCTGCCCCGGGCCGGTGCCGTGCTGGGATTTCAGTTCTACGGTCGCGTGGGAACCGACGATGGGCTCCTGTCGGTTGCGGGCGTGACCGGCATTCAGCAAGAGACGCGCCGCTACACATACGCTGGCGATACCGGGTCGGTGCTGGTGCGCTTTACGCCACAGGGCGTCGCCAGCCTCGGTCTACCTGCGCATGAGCTGACCGGGCGCAGCGTGCCTCTGGATGCGCTGATCGCCCCGCAGTGCGCGCGGACGACCCACGAGCGCATCGTCGCGGCCCCCAATTCCCAAGCGCGCGTCGCGGCGGTCGAAGAGCTCCTGCTCGGCATGCCCTTCATCACCGACCGGCTGGTTGCGCGGGCGCTGGAGCTCCTGGCGGCGACGGACGGCGGCGATGCCAGCGTGGCTGCCGTGGCTCGCTCGGTCGGGCTGAGCGAGCGCCAGCTTGAGCGCCGCGTGCTCTTGCGGGTCGGACTCACGCCCAAGCGCCTGGCCCGCCTGCTGCGCTTCGAGCGCGCCGTCACGCTCTGCCGCGAGCCCATTTCTCTTACGGCAGTCGCGCTTGCCGCCGGCTACGCCGATCAGTCGCATTTCATCCGCGAGTTCCGCCGCTTCACCGGCGCGCCGCCCAGCACGATTCTGCGCCGGCCGCGCTGAGCATGTCGGATTTGTCCAATCGTGGACGGTCGCCGCTCTCCAGGATGTCCCCAGGAGGACATCATGAACCAGACCGCTCCCGACCTCTTCACCAACGTCCATAAAGGCATCCGTCGGGCCCTCTTCTCCGCTTGTCTTGCACTCGGCCGCTGCGGGGACGACCGCAAGCGCAACGACACGGCGCGGGCCGGCTTGCGCGAAGTCTTGCGCTTCGTGGCCCACCATGGCGAAAACGAAGACCTGCTGCTGCTGCCGCTCCTTGCGCAGCACACCCCCGAGATCTTCCAGCGCATCCACGCCGCGCACGTCCGGGTGCAGGCGGCGCTTGCGGCCCTCACGGCAGCACTCGACACCGAGACGACGACCATCCTCTACGCGCAGACCTGCAGCTTCATCGCCTTGTACCTCGAGCACATGCATGAAGAGGAGCATGAGCTTGAGCCTGCCATCCGTCGGGCCCTCTCCATCGAACAGCTGGCTGAGTTCGGTCGTCGCTCGGTGGAACGCACCGCCCCAGCCGACCAGCGGATGATGCTCTCTTGGATGCTGCCCGCGATGACCGAAAGTGATGCTGCCAAGTTCCTCGATCGCCTGCCGCCATCCCTCGCCGAAGAGCTTCGCCCGCTCAGCGCACCGAACGACGCGACGCTCTAAGCCCTGAAGGCAAGTCGCCGCACCGCGCAGAAAGTGCAGACCCCGAAAACGAGCGACGCAGATCTTGCATGCGATCTCGATGATGGCCTGAATTCCGCGAGGTGTGTCGAGCGTCCCGATACGGCACGGCACGTGCTCTGCTCATTCACCACGAGCACGCGGGTGAGCGAAGAGCATGGATGGATCGAACCAACGTAAGCAGCTCTGGTGGATTGTCGTGGGCGCCATGGGTGCCTTGGCGATCGCGAGCCTTGGCATCATGTGGAAGCTGGGCCCTAAGGTGACCGCCGTCGGCGTGAGCCGCCGCCAGATCGTGCGCACCATCGTCGTCAGTGGACGGGTGTTGCCGCCTGCCCGCATCAACGTCGGCAGCATGGTGCCGGGTGTCGTGGCTACGGTCGCGGTGAAGGAGGGCGAGCACGTCCACGCCGGACAGCTGCTGGTGCAGCTAGGCGATGCCGAGGCGCAGGCGGCGGTGGCGATGGCGCGAGCCGGCCTTCAGCAAGCGCGCGCACGGCTGCGTCAAGTCAAGCACATCGCCATGCCGCTCGCTCGCGAGTCGCACCGTCAAGCCGATGCCAATTTGGAGCTGGCCCATCTGAACTACGAGCGGCTCCTTGTCCTGGTCAAGCAGGGCAGCACACCGACGGCCCAGCTCGACGAGGCCAAGCGTGCGCTGCAAGTTGCGCAGAGCCAGCACGCCGCCGCCGAGACCCAGGCGCGAGGCAGCGGGCCGCGCGGCGTAGAGCATGCTCTGGCGCTGGCCGGCTACGCGCAAGCCGCCGCCTCGCTAGCGCAGGCCGAAGCGCGTGCGGCTGAATCGCGCATCACCGCATCGGTCTCAGCGGTGGTTCTGACCCGCTCGGTCGAGCCCGGCGATCTGGTGCAGCCGGGACGCACGCTGCTGGTGCTGGCGCGCGATGGACAGACCCAGCTCAGTGTCCAGCCCGACGAGAAAAATCTGGCCGAGCTGCGGCTGGGCCAGTCCGCGCGAGCTTCCGCCGATGCCTTTCCCAAGGAGCACTTCTTGGCCCAGGTGTCCTATATCGCGCCGTCGATCGATCCCCAGCGCGGCACCGTCGAGGTTCGCTTTCTCGTCGAGAACCCGCCTGCTTATCTGCGCCCCGACATGACCGTTTCGGTGAACATCGAAGTCGGCTCGCGGGCCGCAGCGCTCGTCGTGCCCAAGGAGGCCGTGCGCGATCTGGCCTCGGCCACCCCGTGGGTCTATGTGCTGCGCGGCCGTCGCATCGCCAAGCAGCGCATCGAAGTCGGTCTGCGCGACGAAAGCTTCGTCGAGATCGAAAAGGGTCTTGTCGACGGAGAACAGGTCATTCTGCAGAATCGCACGACCCTGCGCGACGGTCAGTGGGTGCGAGCGCAATTGGCGACCGGAGGCTAGCCGTGCCCTTCGACTGGTTCGTCGCACTGCGCTATCTGCGCGAAGGCAAGGTGCAGACCGCGCTGATCCTGGGTGCCGTCTCCATCGGCGTCGCCGTCGTCGTTTTCTTGTCCGCGCTGATCGGTGGCCTGCAGACCAGCCTGATTTCTAAGACGCTGGGTTCGCAGGCGCACATCGTCTTGCACCCAGCGGATCTTGAAGCGCGCGTGATCTGGCAGGAAGGCCGCGACTCGCTCGTCGTGCCGCGCATCGAGAAGCCCTCGCAACGGATGCAGTCGATCTCCGGCTGGGTAGAGGTCGTCGCCGGACTCGGCCGGCTAAGCGGAGTGCTCGCCGCCGCCCCAGTCGTTTCCGGTTCAGCCTTCGCGGTACGCGGCGCGGCCACCAAGTCGATCTCGCTGCGCGGCATCGAACCCGAGAGCTTTGGCCGCATCGTCAACCTGAGCGAAAAAATGAAGGCTGGGCGGCAACAGCTCGTCGGTGCCGAGGCGCTGCTCGGCATCGAGCTGTCACGCGACTTCGGCATCGCGGTAGGCGACAAGATTCGCATCCTCACCGCCACCGGTCAGGCCGATGTGTTCACGGTCGCAGGCCTCTTTGACCTGGGGTCCAAGGATGCAAACGAGCGGCTGGTGTTCGTGCCGCTGCGCTCGGCGCAGACCTTGTTCGACTTGGCGGGCAGCATCTCCTCGATCGAGCTCAAGGTGAGCGACGTCTTCGCTGCGCAGCGCATCGCCGCCGACGCCGCGGAGCGCTCTGGCCTGGTCGCCGACAGCTGGACCAAGACCAACCCGCAGCTCCTCGTGGCGCTGCAGTCGCAGGAGAGCTCGAAGAACGTCATGCTGTTCTTCATCACGCTGACCGTGGCGCTGGGCATCGCCAGCGTGCTCATCGTCAGCGTCGTACAAAAGTCGCGCGAGATTGGCGTCATGCGCGCCGTGGGAACCTCGCGCCGGCGCATCTTGCGCATCTTTCTGATTCAGGGCGGACTCGTCGGCTTTGTCGGCTCGATCCTCGGCTCTGGATTGGGCGCGTTTCTGGCGCAGCTCTTCGTGCGGCTGTGGCGTACCGAGGACGGTTCACCCATGTTTCCCGTCGAGCTGAGGCTGTCGCTGTTCCTTCTGCCCATGACCCTGGCCACGCTGGTCGGCCTGCTGGCCGCGGTGGTACCAGCCCGTCGCGCCGCGCGGCTCGATCCGGCCGAGGTGATTCGCTATGGCTGACGTTGAACCTGTCCTTGAGATTCGCGGCGTCATGCGCGAGTTTGGCAGCAAGCGCAAAACCCGCGTGCTGCACGGAATCGATCTGCGCATCGCGCGCGGCGAGTTCAGCGCCCTCATCGGTCCGTCGGGTTCCGGAAAGAGCACCCTGCTCAACATCATGGGGCTGCTCGATCGGCCGTCGACTGGCGAAGTGCTCATCGCCGGACGCAGCATGTCGCACCTCTCCGACGATGATCTGACGCGGGCGCGCAGCCTCACGCTGGGCTTCGTGTTTCAGTTTCATCATCTGCTGCCGGCCTTCACCGCACTTGAAAACGTCATGATTCCGGCTTGGGGCGACCGCGGTCAGGCCGATGCCGCGCTGCGGGACTCTGCCGAAGCGCTGCTGCGCGAGGTCGGGCTGGGCGAGCGCATTTCCAACCGCGCCAGCGACCTGTCCGGTGGTGAAGCGCAGCGCGTGGCCATCGCGCGGGCCCTCTGTCAGAACCCGCCGCTCATCCTTGCTGACGAGCCCACCGGCAACCTCGACACCCAAACCGCTGACGGCGTGTTCACGCTGTTGCGCCGCTTCAATCGCCAGCGCGGCACAACTTTCCTGATCGTCACGCACGACGACCGCCTAGCGGCGCGTTGCGATCGAATCATCCGTCTCGTCGATGGCCGCATCGTATCGGACGACCCAGTCACCCACCCCGCGAACGAACCCTAGGATGTTGATGAGTTTGATCCAATGAAGCGCGCAATACGCGGTGGGCCTATCGCGCTGAGCGTCCAGGCTCGGTGGTGACGCTCGTCCCCATTTTTAGTTCGCTGATTCAGCGGGCCCGGATGATGTCTGGCACTGTGTGATAACATGCTGCGACGTCTTCTGGAAACTCAGGACGTGGTGATGTCAGTACCCAGTAATCCGGAGCCCCCTCGCGCGCGAACTGCAACCGAATGGCTGCGTGCCGTCGTCGATGTAACTCGGACCTTTGCTGAGGAGACCGTCGACTACGAGCGCCTGCTCCAGACCGTGGTCGAGCAGGTGGGACGCCTGTCATCGGCCTACTGCGGACTGGGCCTGGTCAGCGAGGACGGGCGCTTCTGGGAGATCGCGGCCGAATACGGCATGGCGGCAGGCACGCTCGAGACCTTGAATCAGATAATGGGCCCGCGTCGCCTCTCGCTAGATGAGACGTCGTTCTCAACGACGGCCCTCAAGACCGGGCGTCCGCTGCTCATGCACAGTCCGCTGCCCGAGGCCGTGACTGCGAAGATGCGGCCCGCCATCCTGGAAGTCATGGGTTGGCTCCGCTTTCGCAGCATCGCCGTCGTGCCGCTGCGCGTGCGCAGCGCGACCATCGGCACACTGACCCTGCTGCGCTACGGAGAAGGGGCGACTCCCCTTGAGGCGGGCGACGTCGAGGTACTGCAGATCCTCGCCGATCACGCGGCCATGACGATCTCGAACGCGCGCCTGCTTGCTGCCGTTCGCGCAGAGCTTTCCGAGCACAAACGTACCCGCGAGACCCTGAATCAGACCGAAGAGAAGCTCTACCACTCGCAGAAGATGGAAGCGGTCGGCCGCCTTGCCGGGGGCATCGCGCACGACTTCAACAACCTGCTGACCATCGTGCTGAGCTACAGCCAGCTGCTGCTCGGCCAGGTAAGTCCGAGCGATCCGATGCGCGCTGAGATCGAAGAGATCGAGCGCGCCGGATATCGCGCCGCCGACCTGACGCGCCAGCTGCTGGCATTCAGCCGAAAGCAGATCCTCACTCCGCAGGTACTCAGCCTGAACAAGGTCGTGCTGAGCGTCGAGAAGATGCTGCGTCGTCTGATCGGCGAGGACGTGGAGCTGAATCTGTTTCTGAAACCCAACGTGGCCTTGTGCAAGGTCGATGCGGGACAGATCGAACAGATCATCCTCAACCTGGCTGTCAATTCGCGCGACGCGATGCCGCAAGGCGGACAGCTCACGATCGAGACCGGCAACTGCGATCTCGATGAGGCGTATGTCGCCCAGCACCCGGAGGCCACGGTGGGCCCGCACGTCATGCTCTCGCTCTCGGATACGGGAATCGGCATGGATCGGGCAACGCAGTCCCGTATCTTCGAGCCCTTCTTCACGACCAAGCCCTCGGGAGTTGGCACGGGATTGGGGCTCTCGACAGTCTACGGAATCGTGAAGCAGAGCGGCGGCTGCATCTGGGTCTACAGCGAGGTCGGCAAGGGGACGACCATGAAGATCTACTTTCCCCAGGCCACAGAGAAGGAATCGGCGCGCCGTCCAGTCCCCAGCGGACCGGTCAAGCTGCGCGGCACCGAAACGGTTCTGCTGGTCGAAGACGAGACGCATGTCCGCACGTTGGTGCGAGCGATTCTGGAGCGCGCCGGCTATCACGTCCTCGAAGCAGCCAACGCCGGTGAGGCCCTGCTCGTGTGCGAACAGCACGGTGCTGAGCTGCACCTGCTGCTCACCGATGTCATCATGCCCAGGATGAGCGGGCGCCAGCTGGCAGAGCGGCTGCTGACGCTACGACCGAACATGAAAGTGCTCTACATGTCCGGGTATACAGAGAACTCCATCGTCCATCACGGCGTGCTCGATTCGACCCTGCAGTTCATCCACAAGCCGATCACGCCAGAGTTGCTGCTGCGCAAGATCCGTGAAGTCCTGTCGAGCTGACATCGAGCGCCGCATGGCAGCACGCGTTGCGACTTCCGCATACGCTCTAAGATGGGGCCATGGCCTGCCACGCCAGCCCCTCTGCCCATCCCCCCAGTCGCCCCAGAGAGGGATGAGGTCCGCCGACCGCTGACCGAACTCGCGATGCCGGTCGGCCAATCGGAAACGGCAACCGCCTGACTTCGGCTGAGGGAGCCCCCAGGCGAGCCCACTGACATCGTCTGGGAACGGCAGGCTCTCGCGTTGGTTGCATTCAAACAGAAACGATAGAAAGAGGCCGACGCTGAATTTGCTCTGTCGAATGCACCAGCGACGCTTTATTAATCAACACAGTCGCGCTTGTCCTGCTGGCCCTCCTTGCCGACCTTCGCACAGTAATGTCCGGCGAAGACTCATACACCCGCCGACAGATATCATCCCATCTCACCCAGCCATCCAGGTTCCGCGCCTGCACCCACCTGAAAAAATTACGAGATCGCCGGCTCAGCCTGGGCTGAGTGAAGCGATCCCTCGTCTGAGAGACATGAGTCTTGGCCACCGACCAAAACGGCGATGGCCGGTTTAAGTTGGCCGTTTATTACAGTACGGACTCGTTTGGGATTGGTTTTTTGGGGGCGATTAAGGCGGCGGCGGCGGGGTTGAGTCCGCCGGCGACGGTGGAGGAGCTGCCGTTTGATCCG
>DAORCZ010000275.1:0-8978 GCA_035345735.1 Pseudomonadota bacterium
CAGGCTGGGTCCCTGCAAGCCCAAGAAGTAAGACAGCCGCCCGGCCAGCACACTCGATAGATTGCCGGTACCGCTGTAGCGCGCGGCGGCGACATCGCTCATGTCTTGCAGGCGCTCGGCATACTCATTGGCCCCGGCGCCGACAAATACACCGGTGCGGCTATCGCGCAGGGCCAGCGGGTCCTGTCCGGCTCGTTCCAGCGCTTCCCAGCTGACCTCAAGCAGCATCCGCTGCTGCGGGTCCATGGTCAGAACTTCAAGCGGAGCGATGCGAAAGAAGGCGGCATCGAAGGTCTCGATGTCCGACAAAAAGCCGCCGCGCGTTACCGTCGTGAGCGCGCCGCTATCCGGGGTCGGGTCAACCCAGTCGGCGGCCTTCCATCGGCTGGGTGGCACGTCGCGCACGACATCGGTGCCGGCGCGCATCAGGGCCCACGCCGCCTGCGGATCGCTGACGTCGCCTGGCCAGCGCATGGCCATGCCGATCACCGCGATGGGATCCTGACTTGGCGCAAGTGGGCTCCCGGCTGCCAGCGCCTCGGCTTCCTCGGGGAACAGCGTCTCGCGCAGGTGGGCGGTCAGGCGATCGACAGTGGGATGGTCGAAGGCGAGGGTCGAAGACAGAGGCTGACCTAGCTCGCGCTGCAGGGCTCCTTGCAGCTTCACTGCCATCAGCGAGTCCAGGCCCAGCTCGCCGAAGATCTGGCTGCCCCCCACCGCAGCGGCATCGCTGATGCCAAGGACGTTGGCGACGCAGCGCCGCACGGTGGCGCTGAGAGACTGCAAGCGATCGGCCCGCGAGATCGGCGCCGTGGAGGCACCCGGGTTGGCCGCTGCAGGTTCGACGGGTAGGAAGGCGCGGGTGAGCTGCCGCTGGCGTCCTCCCGGCGGAAGCGAGGCGGCAAAGCGTCCCCAGTCCATGGCTGCGACCATCAGCTGCGCTTCGGTGCCGCGCAGCTGACGTCCCAGCAGCGACAGCGCGTCTTCATCGGTAAGCTGTCGCGTACCCAGCTCGGCGAAGACTTCTTTGCGCAACCGCTTGGCCATGCCGCCGGTCCACGGGCCAAAGCCCAGGCTGACGGCCGGCAGACCCTCGGCTCGCCGTAGCTCGGCCAGCGCATCCAGCACCGCGTTGGCGGCGGCATAGCTGCCCTTGCCCGGTGGCCCCAAGACCGCAGCCACCGACGAGAACAGCACAAAGAAATCGAGCGGGAGGTCGCGCGTGATCTGATGCAGGACCCAGGCTCCGACGGCTTTGGAGCGCAGGACGGGGTCCAGCAGGGCGACATCCTGCTGCGCCACCAAGGCATCGGACATCACCCCCGCAAGATGCAGCACGCCGCGCACCCGGGGCTGCAGCGAGGACAGAAGCCCGCGCATCGCCTCGGCATCAGCGACGTCAACCGCGGCGGCGGTGACTTGCACGCCCCGCGCCACGAGCTGAGCCACGACGGCCGCGGCCTCCTTTTGCCCGTCCGGCAGATCTGGAATCGCCGCGCCTTCGCTGGGCAGGCCATGGCGGCTGGTCAGCACCAGATGGCGCGCCCCTTTTTCAACCAACCACTGCGCGACGGCCAGACCCAGCCCACCAAGTCCCCCGGTGATGACATAGGTGGCCTCGGCGATCACGGATACCGACGCGGGCTCGGCCTCTTTCGGCAACGGGCGGAGCTCGACGGCCCAGCGGCGATGATGGCGCAGCGCGAGCTGATCCTCGGCGGTGGGGCTTAGGAACTCATTCAGCAGCGCGGGAACGTCGTCCTCTTCAGCTTGCGGATCGAGATCGATGAGACCGCCCCAGGACGCCGGATTTTCCGTCGCTAGCACGCGTCCAAGGCCCCAAAGAGCGGCCTGCAATGGGGCGGGGCGGTCGCCCGGGGATACGGCCCAGGCCCCGCGGGTGAGCAGCCATTGGCGGGGGGAAAGTCCGTGGGCCGTGAGCAGCTGATTGACGCGCAGCACCGGCGAGAGCATCCGCTGCAGTTGCGCCAAGACGTCGGCTGCGGTCGCGGCTTCGCCATCGCTGGTGTCGAGCGCGGCGAGATACGCCACGCCTTCCCATGAGATCTCTGGCGCGGCCAGATTCGCGCGCAGCGTCGCAAGATCAACGTCGGTCGGCAGCACCACGACGCGCCGCCCGGCCTTGGTGAGCGCCGCGGCAAGCTCGCGCGAAAGTCCGCTCGCGGCGGTGAGGATCAGCCAGGCCTTGCCCGCGGGACCGGCTTTCAGCGCTGACGAGCGCGGCCGTTCCAACCACTCGAAGCGGTACAGCGATGCATTGCTGCCAGACGAGCTGCGGAGCGTCGCGGGTCCGGGCTGTAGCGGCCAGTATGACTGCCGCTGGAAGGGGTAGCTCGGTAGATCGAAGCAGCGTCGGCGCGTGCTGAACACGCCATCCCAATCGACCTGCCTGCCGCGTGCAAAAAGGTCACCCAGCGCGGCGAGCACGCTCTCGTCTTCGGGACGCTCGGCGCGCAGGCTGGGCAGAAGCGCGACCTCTCGCTGCGGCAGACAGGTGGGCACTAGGCCTAGCAGCGTCGATTTCGGCCCGATCTCGACGAAGCTGCGCACACCGGCAGCGTCGAGGCTGTGCAGACCTTCGGCGAAACGCACGGCCTCGCGCACATGGCGGACCCAGTACTCGGGCGTGCAGATCTCTGCTCCGGCAAGGCGTCCGCTGAGGTTGCTGATCAGCGGTCGGGTCGGGGCGTGATAGCGGATCGAGCGCGCCACCTCGGCAAAGGCCGCCAACATCGGATCCATAAGTGGCGAGTGGAAAGCATGCGAGACCCGCAGCATCTTCGTCCGCACGCCGCGCGCCACGAAGGCCTCGACGATGCGCAGCACCGCTGCTTGGGCACCCGAGATCACCACCTGCTCGGGGCCGTTGACACCGGCGATGGCCACCTCGCTGGCATGGGCCGAGACGGCGGCAGCCACCGTTGCCTCGGGACAGGCGATCGAGGCCATCGCGCCACCGGCCGGCAGGGCCTGCATAAGCTCGGCGCGGGCCAGGCAGAGCCGCGCCGCATCCTCCAGCGTAAAGACGCCGGCGATGCAGGCCGCGACCAGCTCACCGATGCTGTGACCGGCGACTAGATCGGGGGTGATGCCCCAGGCCTGCCACTGCATGCACAGCGCGTACTCCAGAACAAACAGCGCCGGCTGCGTGTACCCGGTCTGATCCAGCAGCGCGGCGTCGGCGTGCCCCGCCGGGGCCCACATCACCCTTCGCAGGAAGCCGGGGCGTCCGCGCTCAAACAGGTGCAGCGCGCGCTCGAAGGCTTCGCGGAAAGCCGGGAAGGCGCGATGCAGGCCCTGACCCATGCCCGCGATCTGCGCCCCCTGGCCGGTGAACAAGAACGCCAGCTTGGCGGTCGACGTGTCCCCGATCGCGGTCGGCCCGCCCTCCGCCGGTTCGGGAGCCGCGGCGAGCGCACCTTCCAGGCCGTTGAACGAGCGGACAACGAGCGCCATCCGATGCCGCAGCGGGCTGCGCGTGGTCGCCAAGCTATAGGCCAGATCGGCGAGGGCTGGCCGAGCCGGTCGGCGCAGATACGCAAGCAGGCGTTGCCGCTGGGCGGCCAGAGCTGCCTCGGACTGTGCCGACAGCACCAAAAGCTGTGCTGGCTCGAACTCTGGCTCGTCGGTTGTCCGTGGGACCGTCGGCGCAGCGTCTAGCGAGGCGCCGCGTAGCCATAGCTGGGCCAGCGTGCTCAGCACCGCCTGCTGCTCGGCCTGGTCGCGCTGCAGCGTGCCGCAGGCGAAGGCCGAGCTGCCCGTCGCCTGCAGGGTCTGTTGGATCGACCGCAGGATGATGGGATGCGAGTTGACCTCGACGAACAGCTCGATGCCCTGGCCCTGCAGCGCTTCGATGCCTTCCCGGAAATGAACCGGGCCGCGCAGGTTCTGTGCGACCCAGGTGCCATCCAGCGACTCTCCCGGCACCCAGCCTCGCGCCGAGGTCGACCACATCGGCAAGCGACCAGGCCGCGGACGCAGGCCCCGCAGGGCCGCGCGCAGTGGCTCCAGCAGCGGATCCATCTGCGGGCTGTGGGCGGCGATGTTTACGTCGATGCGGGCGGCATAGCGGCCCTGGGCGCGCAGCTTTTCCATCACCGCATCGAGCGCCGCCGGACGCCCTGACAGAATCGTCGAATCGGGGCTGTTTTCGCCGGCGATACAGAGGGTGTCCTCGTCGGCGGACAGAAGGGCCTGGGCCTCGGCGAGCGACAGCTGCACCAGCGCCATCCCGCCGTCCCCGGCGGTCGTTGCCTGCAGCCGGCTGTAGTTCACCACCAAGCGCGCCGCGTCATCAAGCGAGAGCGCACCGCAGACATAGGCAGCGCTGACTTCGCCCACGCTGTGGCCGATGATGCACGTGGGGTGCAGACCGTGGGCCTGCAGCATGGCGGCGAGGGCGACTTGCACCGCGAACAGGCAGGGCTGCACCACGCTGGTCATCGCAAACTGCGGGCTGGGCTGGTGCAGCTCCTGCAGGAGCGAGAAGTGGCCATAGCGGGCAATCGCCGCGTCGCAGGCGGCCAGCGTCGCGCGGAACGTGGGGTCCTGGCGGAAGAGCTGCGTCGCCATGCCGCGCCACTGGCCGCCCTGCGGCGAAAACACCCAGGCGACTGGTCGTGCTGCCGCGGGCGCGATGGCGGCGGCGCCAGGGGCGATCGACTCGCCGGCCAGCCACTTGTGCAGCGAACGCGCAAGATCGGCGGCCGAGCGCGTGACCAGGGCTAGGCGGTGCAGTCCCTCGCCCGGCGGACGGCTGGCCAACTGGCTCAGCCTCTGTGCGGCCGGCTCGCTGGGGATAGCGTTGGCGAGCGTCGGTGTCAGCTCGGCGAGGGCGGCCTGCACGGTCTGTCGCAGTTGGTCCTGATCCGCCGCGGCAAACCGTACAAGCCTCTGCGGGAGGTCATCCAGGCCACCTAGGATGACGTGGCAGTTGCTGCCTCCCCAACCGAACGAGCTGACGCCGGCCAGCGCTGGTTTTTCACCCGGCCAGGGCTGCAGCGAGGTCACCACCTGCAGCCGCAAGTCGTCAAACGGGATCAGCGGATTGGGCTCGACGAAGTGCAGGCTGGGGGGGATCTGCCGTTCGTGAACAGCGAGCGCGGTTTTGATCAGGCCGGCGATGCCCGATGCGCCTTCTTGGTGGCCGATGTTGGTCTTGACCGATCCGATACGCAGCGCCGCCGCCGCCGGCCGGCCGGCGCCCAACACGGCTCCCAGCGCGGCTGCCTCGATCGGATCGCCCAGCCGGGTGCCGGTGCCGTGGGTCTCGACATAATCGACGGCGCGCGGGTCGACCTGCGCATTGCCGCAGGCCTCTCGCAGCACCTGGCGCTGGGCGGCCGGGTTGGGGGCCGTCAGGCCATTGCTGGCCCCGTCGTTGTTGACGGCACTGCCGCGGATCACGCAGTAGATGCGGTCGCCATCGATCAGCGCGCGCGACAGGGGCTTCAGAACGACGCAGCCTCCGCCTTCGCCGCGCACGAAGCCATCGGCTCCTGCATCAAAGGCTCGGCAGCGTCCGCGTGGCGACAGCGCGCCGAACTTGCTTAGCAGCTCGCTGGTATAGGGCGACAGCATCAGGTTGATGCCCGCCACCAGCGCAAGGTTCGACTCTCCGGCGCGCAGGCTTTGGCAAGCCAGGTGGATGGCGACCAGCGACGAAGAACAGGCCGTATCCAGCGCCACACTGGGGCCCTGCAGCCCCAGCGTGTACGAGATGCGATTGGCCACGATGCTCAGCCCTTGGCCGGTTCCTGAGTGCTGCTCGACCGGCACATCCCCGCACAGCAGCAGGTCGGCGAAGTCATGCCACACCACACCGACGAAGACGCCGCAGCGTCCGCCCCGCAGGCGGTTCGCTGGGATGCCGGCATCCTCCAGCGCTTCCCAAGACAGCTCCAAAGCCAGCCGCTGCTGCGGATCGATTTGGATCGCTTCGCGCGGTGAGATGCCAAAGAACGCCGGATCGAAGACTTTGACATCGCGCAGAAATCCGCCCCAGCGCGAGGCGATCTTGCCTGGTGCCTCGGGGTCGGGTGAGTACAGCGCATCGATGTCCCAGCGATCCGCGGGCACCTCGCCGACGGCATCCACGCCATCGCGCAGCAACGCCCAGTAGGCCTGCAGGTCCTCGGCCTGCGGGAAGCGGCAGGCCATGCCGACAATGGCGATCGGCTCGCTCTGGCTTTGCGCTGGGGCTGCGCCTTCAAGCGTCGCCACTTCGCTGTCCGCTGCAGCCGCGAGATGCTTGGCCAGCGCCGCGACCGAAGGGAATTCCCACACCAGGCTGGGCGAGAGCGAACGTCCCAGCCGTCGGCCTAGCTCGGCCAGCATGCCGGTGGCCCCCAGAGAGTCCAGGCCCAGGCGCTGGAAGTGTTCTCCCACCGCCACCGCAGCCGTCGCCACGCCCAGACGATTCGCCACGAACTGCATCAGCCAGTCGCGGATCGCCTCAAAGGTAGACAGCCCCGCCCTCTCGCCCTCCGAGGGGATGTGGTCCTGTCCAGACATGGCATCGCGAAGCATGGTGTCCTCCCAACTCTGAGCACACGACACAGCGCGGTCTCCGCTTGTGAGCGGTTCTCCCAGGCTGCGCTCAGGGGATGCGCAGGAGGCTTCTCCCCTGTGGCCTGCGGTCAGCGCCTAGCGCCACGCGCGTACGGCTGCGCGGCGCCCGCTCCCCGCCGATCTCGCTGTGTTCCTTGAAACAGCGAGCCCTTCTTCGACCTTTACGATCGCTCGTCATGAACGACTTCTGCGATCCAGCTCTCGACCGTCGGCGAATGCTGCGTGAAGCGGATGACAAAGCGCCCATCCACCGACTCATGTCCGGTGACCTTGGCGTACGCTTCCCCGACGTCCGCGATTTCCAGTCGCAGGTTCGCGTACACGCTGGGGGGTGCGGCGCCATCCGCAAACTTCAAGCTCGCGCTGCTGGATGAAAGCCGCAGCATCAGGCCAGGGCTGGGATGCGGCGCGACCGTCTTTTCATGGACCGGCCAGATGGCGATCGCTCGCGGAACCTTCAGCTCGACGCCAGTGGCGACTGCCGCGGGTCGCGATAACTCGCGGTGCTCTTCCAAGCCCGAGATCGAATAGATCGTGATCGGCCCTGGGCTGCCCTTGGGAAAGGCCTGCGCGCTCCCCAGCAGCGATACACCGGGACCGGCCGCATTCAGCGTGGCTTCTGATGCCAGCACGTCGCCGCCGACCGAGTACGACTCAATGCGAAAGGCCAGGTTCACGCTCCCGCCCACCGCGCCGTACTGCGCCCGCTTCTCAGAGCCGACATTGCCGACGACAACGTCGCCGGTATTGATGCCGATGCCCATCTCCAGCGCCGGATAGCCGTGCTCGCGCATCTGCTCGTTTACCTGCGTCATCGCCGCTTGCATCGACAGCGCGCACAGGATCGCCTTGCGCGCGTGGTCTTCCATGCGGATCGGCGCTCCGAAGTAAACGATGATGCCGTCGCCCAGGAACGCACCGATCGTGCCGCCTCGACTGGCGATGACATCGGACATGATGCCCAAGTAGCAGTTCAGGATGCGGATGATGTCTTCGGCAGGAAGGCGTTCGGCCAGCGCCGTAAAGCCGCGCAGATCTGAGCTGAGCACCGTGATCACCCGCCGCTCGCCAATCAGAGTCTGCCCATCCGGCGTCGACAGGATCTGCTCGACGACCTCCTCGGTCACATAGCGGCCGAAGAGGTTGCGGATGAACTGGTTTCGCTTCTCCAGCTCCGCTTCGATGAAGTCTGCATGCTCCGACGTCGTCTCGATGATCGTCTCTAGATCCTGGCAGCGGCGCTCCAGCTCGGCGATGCGCTTTTCGTACTCGTCGATCATGCTCGGCGACCCAGAAGAAGTCATGCGGCGCTACTTATTCCAGATCGACGCGAATCTCGGGCACGATGCGCTGCAGGTTCTGCAGCGACTTGCTGTGCCACGGAATCTTCTTCGAACCGCGTAGGCGCAGCGAGCCCTTGGCATCGCGAACCTTGACGGCAAAGCGCATCAAGAAGGCAATGCCCGAGCTATTTAGGAACTGCAGGCCGCGCAGGTCGACCGTGACCATGCCGGCGGCTAGCGCCTCTTCCAAGAGCGCCATGATCGGCGCGTACTCGGCCGTGCCGTTTAGGCGCAAGGTGCCGCGGATCGTGACCTCATTGGTGTCTTTGTTGCGGACTGCCGTGTACGAACCGTCAGAGATTTCTTGTGTCGCCATCTTGTCCTCTGCAAGCGTCTAAGCTCTTGTGTCTGCGCGCTACCTGCGGGCCCCGCAGCCCCTAGATGGGGATTCGCACCGTCGTCGTCAGCAACTGGCGGTTGCTGTCATACGGCGTGAATCGCCAGCCCAGGCGGGCCGAATAATCGGTCAGCATCGAGATCAGCCCCAGCCCTGAAGTGTTGTCATCCGCGTGGGCACGCCGCTCGTAGGCGGCCCAGGGATCGGCATTCAGCAGGCGCTTCACCGCCGCCTCATAGTTCTGCGAGCCAGCGATCGAGGCCCCGTTGCTCGCGAAGAACACCAGCTCGCCCTGGTGCATCGTCAGGCGGATGCTGATCGGAATACCTTCGACATCGGTGAACTTCATCGCGTTTTCGATCAGCTCGTTGGCCACAAAGCTCACCGCCCCCTTGACGTAGGCCAGGCGTCCTTCTTCGTCTGAGCCATGCAGCGCGTAGAAGGTCGCAAAGTAGTCGGCCATGAAATCTGCCGACAGGCTGTTGTTCTTCCAGCGCTCCTTGAGCGATACCGAGGTCGGAGAAAAGACGATCGTGAGTCCTTCGATCACGATCGGGACGCTCTCGGTAAAGTCGCCATAGGTACGTGCCGACTGCATATCGCCACCCTGATTTTCAGACGTGGTTCCCGTCATCCCGAATCTACGCCCCGTCTTTCCGAGTGATGACCAGCATGGTCTCGTCGTCGTGCTTGTTGGCTGGGTCGAT
>DAORCZ010000276.1:0-8974 GCA_035345735.1 Pseudomonadota bacterium
GGTGCGCATCCTGGAGCGCGCCATCCTGGGGGCAGACTACGAGTATCTGGAGGGCAAAAACGGCGCCGAAGGCGTCGAGCTAGCCACCAGCCAAAAGCCTGATCTCGTCCTCTTGGACCTCAACATGCCGGTGCTCGATGGTGTCGATGCTCTGCGTCAGCTGAAGCAGGACCAGCTGACGCGCCACATCCCCGTCATCATCGTGACCTCCGAGGGAGATTTGGCGAAAAAAGATCGCTGCCGAGCCCTCGGTTGCTCGGACTTCTTGGCCAAACCGATCGACGGCATGCTGCTCAAAGAGGCCGTCCGGAGACACCTGCATTGAACAGCCTGCCCCTGCTCATCGTGCGCTGCGCCGACCTCTGGCTGGCGCTGCCGATCGGCGATGTGCTGGAGGTGGTTCGGATGGTCGCTCCGGCGTCGCCGCTGCCGCGCGTACCTCGCTACTGCATCGGGGCCATCGACTATCACGGCCAGCTTGTGCCGATGATCGATCTCGCCGCGCGACTCGGTCGCTGTCCACCGCGACGTCCCAGCGAGCTAATCGATGCTCGCATTGTTCTATTGACCCAGCAGATGGAGCTCTTTCTCGACGGAGAATCTCCCGGCACGGAAGATGTGGCGAGTGCCGCCGCGGATGTTGAGCCGGATGCCGATCCGCTGGCGATGCCCTTGTCGATGCTGGCTCTTGTCGTCGATGACGTCAGCGAGCTTTGCGAGCGCGAGATCATCCCGATGTCCGCCGCCGATGAGGGGGGCAACGCCGGACTGTGGCGCGGCAGCGTGCAGTGGCAGGAACAGAAGAGCGCCCTGGTCTTTGATGTCCCGGTACAGCAGATCGTCACCATGCGGGCGTCTCGCGCCCTGCGGCAGGCGCTGCAGGCCGCGGCGCGACAGGGCCGCGACATCCTTGCCGCCGATGGTGTGCAGGAGAGTCTGCGGTGACCTCGTCCTCGGCCAACCCGGTCTTGGGACCGGCTGCTCCAGACGATCTTTTGCGCCTGCTGAGTGCACTCTTGGAAGATCGCTTTGGCCTGCGCTTCCACGATGGGAACTATGACCTGATGGTGGCAGGACTGCGGCGAGCCGCGGCGGCGCGTCACGTGCGAACGCTAGAGCTGGTACGCCAGCTGCTCCTGCCGCAGCCGAGTGAAGAACTGCTCCAGTGCGCGGTGCAGGGTGTGACGATTGGCGAGACCTACTTCTTTCGCCATCCCGAGCACTTTGCCGTCGTCAGCGAGCACCTGGTGCCGGGCATCCTGCGCGCCGGGCGATCGCGCATCCGTGGGCTCAGCGTCGGCTGTGCAACGGGAGAAGAGGTCTACTCGCTGGTGATGGGGCTCTTGCAGAGCGGCCTTGCCGACTTGCAAGTCATCGGCTGTGACGTCAACCGCGCGGCGCTGGAGCAGGCGGAAGCGGGTCGCTATGGCCGTCGCTCGATCCGCAGTGAGTCGCCGCTCCTCGATCGCTATCTATCGCCGACTGCCGACTCTGGGGAGTCTGTGGTGTCGCCGCTGGTGCGAGCCCACGCCGAGTTTCGCTACGTCAACCTGGGCGAGGAGGGCGCGCTCGCGCGGCTTGCGCCCGAGGAGACGTTTGACGTCATCTTCTGCCGCAATGTGCTTCTGTACCTGGCCCCGCAGATCGTGCTGCGCGTGGCCGAGCAGCTACGCGATCGCTTGGCGCCCGACGGCTATCTGGTTCTTTCCGCCCTGGACCTGCCCGAGCCGATCGCTGGCCTGGAACAGGTGATGCTCGCCGGGGTCCCGGTGCTCCGTCGGCGAACCCGCCGCCCCAGCAGTCAGGCGCTGCCGCCCTTGGCTGCCTTGCCACCGCACAGCGACGCCGTCCCGCAGGTTAGCGAGCGGCAGTCTTCGGCCCCCTATCGTGATGCGGCGGTGGCACTGCTTGCAGCGGCTCGAGCGGCGGCCGACTCGGGACACCTGCCGCGGGCGCTGGAAGAGATCCACTCCGCGCTCGCGCTGCGTCGCAGCCCGGAAGCTCTGCATCTTCTTGGCCTGATTCTTAGCGAGCAGGGGGACCGCGCTGGCGCCGAGAGTGCCCTGCAGGAAGCCGTCGCCCTGGATCCCTCCTTCATTCTGGGGCACCTGAGCCTGGGCCTGTTCGAGCGTCCGCCCGGACGACGTTGGCTGTCGGGGCGACACCTGGGAGTCGTACTGCACCTCCTGCAGAATCGGGGCGACAGCGAGAGCTTGGGCGGGAGCGAATCGCTGACCGTCAGCCATGCGCGGCGCCTGGCCTCGGTGGCCCTCGCGGACCTGGTGCGCAAAGCAACCGAGGAAGAGTCGGCTAGTCACGATCTCGCCGGCCCCACCCTGCGCAGCGGAGGGAGCCGATGAGCGCCCACGACATCGAAAATGAGCTCCGCGAGCGCGCGGCTCGTCTGGCTCGCAACGCTGCCAGCAACAAGCGCGTCGTCACCGAATCCTTCGTTTCGTTTGTTATCGGCAAGCAGTGCTTTGGCGTGCCGCTGTCCTCGGTTGTCTACGCCGGACGGCTGCGCCACCTGACGGCGATTCCCAGCGCTCCGCCCTATCTGCTCGGCATCACGCTGATCTCGGGGCACCTGATCTCGGTCCTCGATATCGCGGCGATGCTCTCGCTGCGTCGGCCCGGCGTGGGGGATGTGACTTCCTGCCTGATTATCGAAAGTGGACCGCGCAAGATTGGTCTCGCGGCCGAGCAGGCCCTCGGCATCGAAGAGATTCCGGCGGATCAAATCAGCGAGATCTCCCTCGGACCAGGCGCGATGCCGATTCGCCGCGCCGCATTCGTCGAGCGCATGCACGTTCTGCTCCTCGACCCGCACAGTGTGCTGGCCGATCCCCGACTGCAGGGAGGGAAGCGCCATGGATGACCTGCTGCGCCAAGTCATTCATGTCTTCGTAGAAGAGGTGCGTGAGCAAGCGCAGCGCATCGCCGAAGCGCTGCTGCGGATGGAGGAAAGTCCCAGCACCATCCCCGTCGAGATCGAGGAGCTCTATCGCCAGGCGCACAGCCTCAAGGGCTCATCCGGCTCGCTGGGCATCACCGACTTGGAGCAGCTGGCCCACTGGGTCGAGCAGGTGCTCATGCCGGTGCGGCGTGAGCGCGCTCCGCTGACCCCAAGTCTTGTGGATCTGTGCCTGCAGGCCATGGCGGCGGCCCAGGAGCGCATCCCCGGCCTACTCGCCGATAGCGGGCAGGGTAGTGCCGAGGTGAACGCCGTCATCGCTGCCCTGCAGAAGGCGGCCGGGCCTTCCGAAAGGACACCGGCGCCGAGCGGAAACAGCGAAGAAGCCGCGCCGATTCCAGCGAGCAGCGAGCCGGTCGTCACACCAGCCGCTGCCCCGGCCCAAAAGGGGCAGGAAGTGCCCTCGGCCCTGCGGGGCAGCGATGGCAGCGAGGCAGTTCGCATTTCGATCGAGCGCCTGATCGCATTCGAGCGCCGCAGCGATGAGCTACGGGCGCTGCGCGGTCGCCTGGAACGGCATATCAGCGAAGCCAACCAGCTCTGTCAGACGCTGGAGCGTCTGACGACCGAAGCCCGGGAGAGCACGCTGCCACCCGCCGAGGTCCTGGCGAGTCAGCGCGACGAGCTCCGCCGGCAGCTGCGATCGGTGCGTACGCTGCGGCGAGAGCTTCTGGAAGACAGCGAGTCGCTGCAGGCCACCACCACCGAGTTTGACGACAACCTGCGCACCATGCGGCTCGTGCCGGCCTCGCTGCTCGTGCAGCCGCTTACCTTGACGGTGCGCGAGGCCTGTCGCTTCAGTGGCCGCGATGCGGCGCTGGAGATCATCGGCGATCAGGTGCATGTCGACCGCTTGCTGCTGGAAGAGCTGAAGAACCCGCTGATCCATCTGGTGCGCAACGCCGTCGATCATGGCATCGAAGCGCGCGAAGTCCGCGAAGCCATCGGCAAACCGGGCCGCGGACAGATCCGCTGCAGCATCGAACAGCACGGTGGCGAGATCGTTTTTACGCTGACCGATGATGGACGCGGGATTGATCAGACGGCGGTGCGTGAAAAGGCCATCGAGCGCGGCCTGTTGAGTGCCGCCCAGGCCGATGTGCTGAGCGAAAAGCAGACCTACGATCTACTGCTCTTGCCGGGCTTCACGACCACCGAGGTGGTGACCGCTCTCTCGGGCCGCGGGGTTGGCCTGGATGTCGTCAACATGGCGGTGGTGCGCTTGCACGGCAGCCTGGAAATCCAGTCCACGCCGGGCCGCGGCACATCGGTGCGAGTGACGGTACCCATGACCATGGCGGCGTCGCGGCTGATGCTATTTGCCGAGCGCGACTGGGTGTTTGCCCTGCCGCAGGCCAGCATCTCGCGCGTCATGCTGGTGCGTCGCGATCAGCTCGTGCCGATTGGCAGCCATCACATCTTTCGGCTGGGCAGCGAAGCCATCCGAGTCGCGCGCCTGCGCCAGCTGATCGGCGAGCCCGAGCAGGCTGGATCTGGGCAGAGCTTGCAGGTGGCCAGCATGCCCCTTCTGATCCTGCGCGGACCCGAGCTGGGCGAGCCGCGCAGTGCCGGCGATGGTCCGAAGCCCGGCGGTATGCGGCTGGGCGTCCTCTGCGAGCGGACTCTCGGCGAGAGCGATCTCGTCCTGCGTGCTCTGCCGGCTGAACTGCAGGGTCGGCCGCCGCTGAGCGCGGTGGCGCTATTGGCCAATGGCAGCGCCGTCTTTGTGTTGTCCGCACCGGCGCTGATGCAGCAAGCCGAGGGTCTGCCGGAGCAAGCTCCCGCTCCGCGGACCCGGGTGGGCACGGTGCTAGTCGCTGACGACTCGATCACGACGCGGTCGTTGCTGCGCAGCGTGCTGGAGGTCGGTGGCTACGATGTACGCACCGCCTCCGACGGGGATGAGGCACTGCGCGTGCTGGCGAACGAAGCGGTCAGCCTGATCGTCTCCGATGTGCGGATGCCGCGGCTGGATGGCTTGTCGCTGGTCACTCGCCTGCGCGCCGATCCACGCACCGCTGCTATCCCGGTCGTCCTGTTCTCTTCTTCCGATAGCGAAGAAGATCGCCGCATTGGCTTGGCCTCGGGCGCGAACGCCTATCTAAGCAAGGGTGCGTTCGAGCGCGGCCAGCTGATCGATGTCGTTAAGGATCTGCTGCGCGGTGCAGCCTGAGGCCTGCGGTGTGGTCATGAGCGACTCTCATCCCCCCAACTCACCGCCCTGTCGCGTGCTGCTGGTCGACGACAGCCAGCTCTTCCGCACGGCGCTCGGCCGCGTGCTGGCGCGCGACAGCAGCCTGCAGGTGGTTGGCGAGGCCGGCGATGGCGAGGCCGCGCTGCGCATGGTGGCGCAGCTTTTGCCCGATGTCGTGGTGATGGATCTGATGATGCCGCGCCTCAACGGCAACGAGACCGCACGGGCTATTCTGCGCGACTACAGCACCAGCACTTCGGTCCTCCTCTTGTCGGCGCTGGCCCGGCAGCCTGGCAGCCCCGAGCATCGGGAAGCGGTGGCCGCCCTGCCAGTCGGCGTGTTTGAGCTCTATGAAAAACCGACGCTGGTCGGCGCGGTCGCCGAGGCCAGCATCAGCGCGCTCATCCGCCGCATCCGCAGCTTGCACAGCCAGCGTCTTGCGCGACAGCGAAAGTCGTCACCGCTTTTGCGCATGCCACCGCTGCAGGCTTCGGTGATCGTGCTTGGCGCTTCGACCGGAGGTCTGGATGCCCTGCGGCAAGTGCTGGAGCATCTGCCGCCCACCGCGCCGGCAGTGGTTATCGCCCAGCACCTGGTGGCTGATTCGACCGCGCGCTTCGCGGCGCAGCTGCAGTCGCATGTGCCAGTGCCGGTGGTGGCCGTCGAAAGTCCGCGCGAGCTGCAGAGTGGGCAAATCTACGTCGCCGCGCAGCACGGGCACTTGCAAGTGGGGCGCGACTCGGTCGGCTGTGTCGCTGCTCCACCGCAGCAGCTTGCGGCGAGCGCGGACGAGCTGTTTCTTTCAACCGCGCGCAGCCATGGCGCCACTGCCGTGGGACTGGTGCTCACCGGTATGGGGCAGGACGGCGCTCGCGGCTTGATGGCCCTGCGGCAAGCTGGCGCTTGGACGATCGCCCAGGACGATCGCTCTTCCCTGGTGTACGGCATGCCGCGCGCAGCCTATGAAGCCGGTGCTTGCTGCGAGGTGCTGTCGCTCTACGGCATGAGCGAGCGCCTGTCGCAGCTGAGCGCTGTCGGCCCCTTGCCGGCATCGGGTCGAGGCCTGTGAACGCGCCCGCCCGCCGCAGTGGAGCAGTCATTGACAGCGACCCACGGCTTTGATTCTCTAAATTCAGCACTCTCTGCGCAGTGGGTGGCTTGCCTACGGGGAGCTCAGCCGCTAGACGCAGGAAGTCCAGCCGCATGAACAGCCAAGCGAAAGAGCCCGGTCCCGCCGCGGCGACCGGAAGCAGCCTACCTGCCGAAGTGCAGGCGGTGCTCGCTGCCTTAGGCGGCGCGGTGGCGCTGTTCACGGATCAGGGTCAGCTGCAGTTCCATAATCCCCTGTGGGTGCAGTTCGGTCTACCGACCACGCTATCCCACTCGTCAGCCGATAGTGGCCTGAGCCACCTGGAAGCCTTGGTGCTGCGCGTGGCCAGCAGCGGCGGCGACAGCACCGAGATCCTCGATCGTCCAGTCGGCGATCGCGGCACCGCCACCTACGAAGTGCGGGCCAGCTTGGTGCAGACTCCCGCCGGTGCTAGCCCCGGGGGCGAAGCGGGCAAGACGCGCTTTGTGCTGCTGCAAGGTTTCGACATCAGCCGCCATGTGCGGGCCGAACGCGGCCAGCGCGAAGCCGACTCTGTGCTGATGGCCATCCTCGACACCGCCGATGTCGGGCTGTGCCTGATCGATCAGCGAGGCCGCTTCAGCACGGTGAATCGCGCGTACTGCGCCCTCTTTGGCTATCAAGTCGAAGAGCTGATGGGGCGTCTGCATACCCGCGTGCTGATGTCCGAAGAGCACGAGCATGCGCGTCGTCTGTTCGACCGCTTTCTCGCCGGCCAGAATCCGGGAGCCGAGGTCAGCCTGGAGCCCGCCTATGAGCCGCTCACCGAAGGCGGGCCGCGCGCCGACAAGTCGAGCAAGGCCAACCGCAGCGGCCAGTTCTCGGGCGAGCTGCGCGGGCGACGCAAGGACGGCACGCAGATCGATCTGTTTCTCTCGGCCCGCCTGCTGATCCGCAGTGATGGTCGGCGCTTCCTGGTGTGCTCTGTTCTCGATATCACCGAGCGCAAAGAGAAGTCGCGTGAGCTAGAAGAACGCGCCCAGCAGGCGCGGGCCGAAGCCGCGCAGAAGACCCAGCTGCTCTCTGAGCTGGATCAGAAGCTGGTGCTCATCGAAGAGCAGCACCGACAAATCCTTGAGCTCTCGGCGCCGCTTTTGGACCTGTGGGACGGCATCTTGGTGCTGCCGATCATCGGTGGGCTGAGCGCTGATCGCGCTGCCCGCGTGACTGAGCGTCTGCTGGTCGCAGTGGTCGAACGTCGAGCCCGCGCCGTCATCCTTGACCTCACCAGCGCACGCGAGATCGCTGGCGGTGGTCTGGAGTTTCTGGTGCGGATGATCAAGGCGGTGCGCTTGCTAGGCACGCGGGCGCTGCTGACCGGCCTGACCCCAGCAACGGCCCGCGAGCTGGTCGATCGCGGGCTGAGCATCGACGACATTCCGGCCCTGCGCACGCTCGGCGAAGGGCTGCGCCGATGCATGGCCGAGCTGCCAGTCAGCCCGCGGCCCCGTCGCTGATTCGGGGCTCTGCTAGGGTACGCAGGGGCCCGCGCAGGTGTTTTGGATCAGCCCGCCCGGCTGAAAAAACTGATCGATCTGCTGCTTGATCTTGGGGTGGCGACGGACGCCTTCGTGGACGTCGTTCTTTTCACTCTCGGTTGGCAAGCGACAGTAGATGCCGGGAATCTTCGCCGGATCGAGCTTGAAGTCGACCAGCACCAGCCCATCGTCCGCGGGCGCAGCAACCGACGACAGTCCCCACACCGGCTGCGGGCTGGGATTGAAAAGCGGCACCCCGATGGCGCGTGCCATGACGTGGCTGGCCAGGTTATTCACCGAGTGATCGCCGATGCCAATCTGCATGAGCAAGTGGCGATTGGCCGGGCTGCCGGGGTAGGGCTGCCGCAGCAGGTGAGGAGCGTAAGTGATGGGGTCGACGCGGTCCCAGGTGCTTTGGCTAAGCGTCATGAACTTCATGATCGAAAGCGGCGTCGCGAGCTGCGTGGTCAAGAGCCCAAACAGCATCTCGTAGCTCGCCGAGCGCGACATCATGAGCGAGTAAGGCCCCCCGCCCACGCTGAGCAGCGCGCGATCGAGCACGGGATTTTGGCTCAGCATGGTGACGCCAAAGATCGCGCCCTGGCTGATGCCGTAGTAGTAGAGCTTGTCGGGATCGA
Organism: Pseudomonadota bacterium; assembly: GCA_035345735.1. GTDB lineage: Bacteria > Myxococcota_A > Polyangia > Palsa-1104 > JAEUJZ01 > JAEUJZ01. Next base: position 8,414 of record DAORCZ010000276.1, read on the forward strand.
ACAGCGGCTTGCCGAACCGACGCAGCGCGGGAAGCTGTGCCAGCGGGCCTTTGACGGCGTAAGACAGGGCAATCATGTTGACCATTGCCTGATGCAACCGGTCGACGAAATCAAAGGCCGTGCCCGGCGAGTTGACGGCGTCCTGCACCACCTGATCAAGATCCGGCTCGCTCATCCCCCACCAGTCGACGGCGACGGCGACGTAGCGCCCTTCGTTGGTGTAGCCGCGCATGAAGCCGTAGTTGATCTCTTCGCGTAGGCCGAAGAAACCGTGACCGTATTCCAGAATGCGGGCCGGCTCGAAGTTCAAGTCCGCGGGCTTGGCGCTCTGCGGCACCTGCAGCGTAAACGGCACTTCGGTCTCGCCGTTCTGCTGCACCTGGCCGCGCGCATTGCGATACAGCTTGGCGCCGACGTCGCTGCTATCGAGATAAAGCGGCACACGGATCGTGCCTTCGATGCGCAGCCAGATATTTGGGTTCTTCGCCGGGTCATTTTCCGCGACGCTCACCACCGTCACGACCGGCGGCTTGGCCTGCAGCTTGGGCAGGACATCGGCGC
>DAORCZ010000277.1:0-8973 GCA_035345735.1 Pseudomonadota bacterium
TGGTCATCTTGGCACCCTGCAGCACCTGTCCCACGCCTGCTCCCGCGCCACCGGCCGCAGCTGAACCCAGCACCACCGCTCCGGCCGCGCCGGCCCCGGCAGCAGCGACTGCCCCTGCGCCGTCCGCCGCCTCGCCGCCTGGTCCAGCCCCGGCGGTCCAGGCTCCCGCTGCCGCGACTCCGCCCGTCGCTGGCAAGGGCGCAGCCGCTCCCGGCCCGGCCGCCGGCAAGGGATCGACTGTGGCCGCGCCGGTAACCCCAGCGCCTGGCAAGGGGACGGGCATGGCAGCCCCGACCCCAGCCGTCGCGGCAAAGGTTCCGGCCGTACCGGCTGCACCGGCCACATCGGCGACACCCGCGGCTTCTGAGACGGCAGCCGCAAGTGGCACCGCATCAGCGCCTGCCAACACCCACCAAGATCCCGCGCCCACCCCGGCCGGAGACGCTGGCTCGACGGCGGAACAGCGGGCGCAGGCCATCGTGGAGCTGGCGCGACAGGGGCAGCGCGATCAGCGTGCGGGACGCAGCGAAGCCGCGCAAGCGAAGCTGCGCCAAGCCTGTGAGGATGCGGAGCGAGAGCAGCTAAGCGGCCCGTTACGAGCCCAGATCCACCTGATCTATGCCTGGTCTCTGTTGGCCGCAGGCGACACCCGGGGCGCGCAGCGCGAAGGCGAGCGCGCCGCCGAGCTGGATCCAAAAGATGCCGAAGTGCAGCGCGATCTCGCCGAGCTACAGCGGGAAAATGGCCAGAACGAGGCCGCTGCCACGAGCGCTCAGCGGGCGCTCGATCTGGGGCTCTCCGGCCGCGACGCCGACGAGATGCGGGTCTTGGCAGGGCGGACTGAGCCCAGCGGCTTTCGCGCCCGCTTCCGGGCTGAGGCCGGGCTTTCGGTGGGCTTCGACTCGAACGCTGCGCAGGATGAAGACTGCCAGACCATTGCTGGCAAGTGGACCTGTGGCGCTGGCAAGAACCAGAGCGCGCGTCTTTCGAACGTGCGGATCTTTCGCGCGCTGCGCGAGGACCCCGTGGTTGGTGCCGATGTCTATCGCCGGGCCGTCGGCGCTGACTACGGCACAGCGCTGCCGGCGCAGAACCAGGCCGCGATGCCGCTTGAGATCGCGCTGGGCGCCCGCTATCGCGTCCTCGGTTCGGCACAGACCGGGCTGTCGGTGGGCTACCAGTTTCGCCAGCTCTTCATGGTCGTGGCGCAGGGGGCGGACAACAACCTGCTGCCCAGCGCCGAGTCGTATCACCTGCAGCGTCACACGCTGACCGTGTCGGGCCAGCTGCGTCCCAAGTCGTGGCTGGATTTGGCGGGCCGGCTCGATGGCTTCGTCACGCTAAGCGGCCTGTCGGCCTTCACTCCGTTTCAGGGCGGCCTACAAGCCACTGCAAGCGGGGTCGTCACCGAGTCAAACCGCTGGGCCACCAAAGCAGACGTCGTCTACTACTTTAGGCAGTCGTTTGATGAAGCGAACGATGGCTACTTAAGCGGACATCGTCTGCGCATTCGCGCCGGCCAGGAGCTACGCCTCGGTTGGGTGCGGCCGATGCTGTCGTATCGCTTCACCTACGACGCAACCGGCGTGCTAACGGCGCAGGCACCGCTCGCGATCATGTACGCATCCAGCTCGCAGCCCACCGACCCCCCGCAGCCGGCCAACCTGGGCACCTATTCGTACAGCGCACCGCTCAGCTATCAGGGGCATCAGCTCAGCGCCAGCGTCAGCCTGGACTTGCCGCTGCAGATTCAAGCGCAGGCCGCACTCCGCTACGAGTTCATGCTCTATAGCGGCCTGTACTCGGCGACGTATACCGGCCTTGCCGTCGGGGCGATTCCGGCGCTGCCGCCCTTTGCGCTACCCGATGTGCAGCGCGCCGATCACCGGGTGATGCTCGAGGCCGCAGCGCAGAAAGATCTGCCGCACCACCTGAGCTTGGGCCTCTCCTATGGCCTCTTGGCGAACTTCTCGAACGTGGCCAACGCGCTCGACAATCGCAGCTTCAACAAGCACCGCGTCCTGGCCAGCCTCAGCTACTACTACTAGCCCGGCTGGGCGGCCTGGCGCAGCGTTTCAGACCCCAGCCTTCACTGCGGGGCCAAGCAACACGATGTCGCTGGGGGGCTTCGAGGGCCTCGCTGCGGAGGCTACTTTCGTGGCGGGTAGCGCTCGAACATCGGCAGCTCGTGGGCGCTCGCCATCCAGGGGATGCGGTCGGCGATCTGGATGTGCGCGCGGGCCGGCACCTGGCTGGGGTCGTCGTACGTCGCACTCTGGATGTCGACGATCCCGGGCAGCATGTGGTCGTTCTTGTAGAACAGACCGGTGCCGCAATCGGGACAGAAGTACCGTCGCCCATGCTCGGATGAGGCATAGAGCTTGGGCGTGCCTCGCGTCACCGTGCAGGCGCTGGCCGGATACATCGTCCAGCCCACCATGGGGGCTCCGGAGTGTCGTCGGCAGTCCGTGCAGTGACACAGCGCGTGCGTCCTGGCGTCGCCCTCTACGCGATAGCGAATCGCTCCGCAGTGACAGCCCCCTTCGATCACCTTCACATTTCCGCTTGTGGTCATGGCTTCTCCTCCGCGGGGACGGGGTGTCGCACGGACGATGGCTGGCAGCAAGCACGCAGTGGGCTGACCGCATGCCAGGCTGCGGTACTCACTGGGCGGGAATCTGCGGCGAGAGGCGAGAGGATATCGAGGCGAGGGCTACGTCGGGGGCAGGACGCAGACCGAGATCTGCGGAGCCGTCGGGAACAGCGTCACCGGCTTGCAGGTGCCGCCGTTCGGGCAGGTGAAGTTGGCATCGCAGGTGGCCGTGCAGCGATAGACCAAGACGTCGTTCTTGTCGCGCATCGGCGCGCACAGCAAGCCCTCATAGCAGGTCGTGCGACCCACCAAGAGCGCGCAGTCCGAGCCGATCGGCTTGTAGTTCTTGGCCTCCAAGCACTGGTAGTTGCCCGCTTGGTCTACCGGCCAGCAGGCGCTGCCCGGATCACAGCCACCGGGCACCACCGTCTCGCAGCGATAGGGCGGGGCCGCGCCGCAGGCTGCACTGCCGATCAAAAGCAGTGCAAAGAGCGGGCGCAGCACCCGCCATCCCAACCGCCCGCTACCGGGCTTCACCGACGGAAATGTCGCCGTTTGTTCAAGCATCGAAGCAGCAGTCTGTGACATGCGTACTCGACCTCTTAGACAAACAGGGGCATTTCTTCGCTGGCCCCGATCGGGAACTTCCGGGCCGGCTCGCTGTCTGCAATCCCCGCCACCTTACGTAGAGCGGTCTGGATGTGTTCGCAGCGAATGCGCGTCCCGTTTGGATCGGCCTGCAGCGTCGAGGGATTGACCTTGTTGGCTCGGAAACCATCATCGGTCGAGCCCACCACCTTGCCCCCCGCGATGCCCGGACCGAAGAACATCATGCTGGTGATGTTCCAGTGATCCTTCCCGTTCTGGCCGTTGTAGCCCGGGGTGCGGCCGAAGTCGGACCCGACGCAGACGACCACTTTGCCGTCGAGACCCTGGTTGCTGATCTCGGTGAGGATCATGTCGATGCCGTAAAGGAAGTTGCACATCAGCGGCTGGTGCGAGTTGTCGTGGTTGCCGTGAGTGTCGAAGCCGCCGGTGCTTAGGCTGGCAGCAACGGCGAGGCCGGTCTTGAAGCCGGCGAGGGCAACCAAGGCCTGACGGTGCAGATCGTTGCTGGCGGCATTGATCGCGGCCTGGGTGGGCAGAGCCGCCGCCAGGGTCGGCAGCGTGTTGTCGGCACTGCGCGCCAGGTATAGCTCTCCCGTCGAGCGAGTGAAGCGCGGCAGGGTCTGGCGCTTGCGCATGTCATCGAGGCGCTCGCGCTGCATCATGTTGATGCGATCCCAGGTCGCGTTGCTGTGGTAGGTCGTCGCGGGGTCCGACGGGTTGATGCGGTTGGCGTAGGCGATGCGTTGCACGGTATCGACGTTGCCCAGGCGAGTGAGCGAGGTCAGACCGGCGGTCGCTTCGTAGCCACCGTTGGCGATGAAGCCAAGCGGGTTGTTCGGCGTCTTGGCAGCGGCGACGACGGCAGCAAACGAGGGAAAGCCATCGGTGACCTGACCGCTCCAGATGGCGCGGGTGCCGGTGTCGTGGTTGCCGGTGGTGGTGTCGATGCCGTTGATGATGTAGGCGCGGCTCTGGTACTTGCTGAAGAACTGCTGCGGCCCATAGGCATTCCCAGCGACGGTAGCGCTAATGGGTGCGTAGCGAATATTTCCCGCCTGGCCGATCTGCGCCTTGGTGAAGGAGGCGTTGATTCTCGTCGGACCATCACTGCCCTTGGGGTCGCAGCACAGGGTGGGATCCCAGCCACCACTGGCATGCACAAGCAGGAAGTACGGTCCGCCGTAGGTGCTCGTGGCAGCAAACGCGGCGTTGTCCTTGCCAAACGGTGCCAGCAAGGAAACCCCGCTTGCGGCAGCAAACTTTAAGAAACTTCGGCGATCCATCTGCGAACTCCTATGTCTATTTCGCGTCCGGTTTTATGGCTTGTCGGGGGTTTAGGACCCCGACGAGCCGCCTACCGGAGCCTGGCGCAGTCGCCCATGGCGCGCTGCGCAGGCTCCGTCGCGGGGTTATTCCTCAAGGAACTTGTAGTCCAGCATCAAGAAGCTGAGGACCGCCATCCAAGAACGAACCGTGTAGTAGCGGTCATCCGTCACCACGATCTGGTTGTTCATGAGAGCCGCGCCCGTGTCGCGATCCCAGCGTCCCTGGCAGTCGTACGGCAGGCTGGTGGTGCCCGCCTCGTGTAGCTCGCGCCAGGTCTTGACGAACAGCTGATAGGTCCGCTCGATCTCCGGATCGTTGATGTCCAGCTTCTCGCCGAGTATGCGTTCGTGCAGGTGCTGGATGTTCTTGCGGATGTTGTTGATGGCGTCCGGCACCGGGAAGCCGTTGTCGTCTTCCGGCGCTTCCGACAGCTTGACGTACTTGAACAGCACGCGCTCCGCCGGCTGCTTGGTGTACTCCCAGGTCACGGCCTGGCAGGACATCTCGTTGGCCATGCGCTGACCGACGCTGACCATGATGCCGTTGGGCACGGTCAGGCGCTTGACGACGTTGTCAAAGTCGATGCCACCATAGAGCAGGTTGTAGTCGGTCGGCAGGTAATCCCGACGCTGCGTGTCGTACGGACGGACCCAGCGAATGCCCAGAGTGGCGCCGATCTTACGAGCCAAGAGCTCAGGCGTCAGGAAGCGGCCAGTGCCCAGCATCTCGGCCTGCGCCGGATCCAAGCCACGGACGCTGGTGGCGCGATACAGGTTGCTCATGATCAGGCCCTTGAAGATGAGCTTCAGGTTCTGATTTCCCTCAAGGAAGCTCTTGAGCACGCTCTGGAAGACGCGATCTTGGGCCTGCCAGGCCTTCTGCTTGGACGAGAACTCGGGATCGCCGGCGATGGGATAGGCCAGCGGCTCCTGACCCATGATGCCGCGATACACGATGTTGAGGACCGAGACGGCGAAGCGTGGGTCGTCCACGATGCGCTTGGTCAGCCACTGCAGCGCGGCTGGATACTGACCGACGTTGTCGATGATGGCGTTACCGAAGCCGGGCTGCGGCATGAAGGACGGCCAGCCCATCGCGTTCGGCGTGAAGCGACCACTGGCATCCCACTTCTGATAGGTCGAAGCGACCGGATCGATGATCTTGTGGCAGGACGTGCAGTAGGCATCGTCGCGCGTCGGCGTCAGGCTGGTGACCGACGAGGGATCGATCGGACGCTCGGCCACGGCCAGCAGGTCGGTGGCCAAGAAGAACTTGAACGTGAAGCGCGCGCGGGCGCGGTTGATGTTGGTCGTGGTCGTGGGATAGCGGTTCAGGAAGACCGGCGTGGTGAGGATACCGGCGTGTGGCAGGGGGGTGGCGGTACCTCCCACAGGAATCGAGACCTTGGCCTCACGGAAGTCGTAGTAGTCGGTGAGATTGGCGAAGCCCAGCTGCCCTGGGTTTAGCCCGTAGGTCTTGGCAGAGTATGGGTTTACGACGGTGTAGTCCGCCGTGAGGATCTCTTTGAACGGCTTTTCCTGCTTGGCGACGTAGGCCACAAGCTCAAGCGCTTCCGCCGAGATGCCGTAGTCTGACCACTGGCGATCGTACTGCTCGCTCGCCGTGAGGTTGTTGTCGTCGGGCTTGCCGTTGCGGTACCAGAACTTGTTGGGATAGTCCGCCGAGTTGAGGAGGTTGAGGCCCTGGCCCGAGTAGCGGCCGGTGAGCAGCGTGTCGTTATAGAGCTCTTTGACCCGCTCGAAGAACGGCTTCTCTTTCATCAGCCCGTCAAGGGCCCCGCTCAGCGCGTCTTCGCCGCCCGCAGTCACCGAGGCGATCTCGGCGTCGGTGGGCAGCCGTCCTGCGAGCTGCAGGCTGGCCTTGCGTAGCGTGGCCGCCGGATCGAGGACGGTCACTTTTTCCGCCAGCGCGTCGGTCTGCACATCGCAGCTCACCGGGCTGCTGGTGCGACGCACCATCTCTTTGAGAATTGCGTACTCGGGGCTACCTTCGGCGATGACCGCGCCGCCGCCGTGATCGATCTTCCCGATGGGCTTCAGCAGCAGGATCGACTGTCCGTCGTACTGCGTCTTGGCCACTTCGGTGATGTTGGTGAGGTTGAGCTCCAGGAAGCCCGGGAAAGCCTGCGAATACTGCAGGAACTTCGCGTTCTTCTGGGCCGCCACACCTTCCGGTGCGTGGCACTTGATGCAGCTCGTGGCGACGACCTCAGCCCAGACTTTCTGTTCGTAGTATTGGCTGTTGCTGAGGCACTGGTCGGCGCCGCAACCACTGAGGGCGGAACCGGCGCCAACGAACAGGCCAGCAGTCAGCAGGCGAGCCGTCAGCGAGCGGGGACCGACATTCTTAAGGCGGGACGTAGGCGCAGTTCTCATACGTTTGCTCCTCGTTCCTAGGGGGGAGATAACAGAAGGCTAGATTTGTTGTACAGAGTACAAAGATACAATCTCCCCTGTCCACTGCGATTCCGTCGGAAATTCCACCTACGCGAAGCGAAAGGACAATTCGCGCGAGCGTGTTACCGTGTGGCCATGGCAGAGAACGACGAGCGCTCAAAGACGTCGCCCAGGGAGGGGGGGACAGCGACGAGGGATCCGGCAGGATCGGGCTCTGAGCTGAAGCTCGGATCGGCGGAGATGGCGGCCGCGCCGACGGCTGCAGAGGATTCAGCGCGGATCGCAGCGGTGCAAACTCAGATCAGTGCACTACGTGCAGATATGCAGCGCCTGCAAGAGCGCATGGCGGCTCTGCACACCCAGGTCGCTACCGCGATGGCCGAGGCCCCAGAGATCAACGCGCGCATCAACGCGGCGTTGGCCCGCCTGGCGGCTGCACAAAAAAAGAAGGGGCCGGTGTAGGGCAAGCGCACAGCACAGAAAGCCTTGCCCTGCAGTTCACGACCTTGCCTCCACGGTCAGATAGCAGGCTCTGGGCGGGGATCATTTTGTCCGCTTGTCAGCGCCCACGCTCCGTCGGTACCATATTTCGTGAAGGGGTAGCAGTTAGCAGGAATGGAACGCCCTAGCGATCAGATTCGCGAACAAGACGTCCCATCCGAACGACGCGTCTGGCGGCTCCGGCCGCTGTACATCGGCGGTACCGGAATCGTCGCGGGCCGCATTGTCGACTGGACCGGCTCCTCTGAGCTGACGATTGGCCGCTATGAGGGACCGAACAGCGCCAGTCGCTGTATGTCCGTCGATGATGGGCGTGTCTCGCGGCGGCATGCGCGGCTGTTCACCACCGGCGGACGCACGTTCATCGAAGATCTCCGCAGCCGCAATGGCACGGCACTTAATGGCGAAGTGCTGCGACCCGGAGAGCCGCGCGCGATCGTCAGCGGCGATGTGATTCGCGTGGGGCAGTCGTTCCTGCTGATTCGAAACGAGCCGCTGTCGGAGGTCGATGGCGCGGTGCCGTCGGTCGTTGGCTGGTCACGCGCGGCCGGTCAGCTACGGCGCACGATCCTCACGGCGGCTTCGCACACGAAGCCCGTGCTGCTGCTGGGTGAGTACGGCACCGGCAAGACCCTGGTGGCAGAGGAGATCCACCGCCGCGGAGCCCGTGGCGGCGCCCTGGTGACGATTGCCTGCGAGACGCTCACCGTGGAAGCGATTGGCGAGCTCTTTGCGCGCGCCTCCGGAGGAGCCGGCGAATCGTCCGATGTCATCGATATGGCCAGCGCTAGCTCGCAGCGTCGCACTCTCCTCTTCGATGAGGCGACGAGCCTCACGGCGGAGGCGCAGAACGCGCTGCTTTATGCGCTGACCGGAGGCGATCTCACAAGCTCTGGCAGCCGCCGTGGACGACGTGATGCGCGCATCATGGTGGCCAGCGGCAAGCACCTGCAGAAGGGCGCCGCAGAGAGCGGCTTCCTGGCCTGTCTGCACGAGCGCATCGACGCCACCGTGATCCTCTTGCCGCCGCTGCGCGAGCGCCGCGAAGACATCCTGCTGCTCGCGCAGTATCTCGCGGGGCCGAGCTTCCGTCCTTCGCCGCGGCTGGTGTCGCGCTTGCTGGCGCACTCGTGGCCGCGCAACATTCCCGAGCTTGCCCAGGTCGTGACGCGTGTAGAAAGCGGCAACGAAGAGGACGTCTACGCCAGCCTGTCGGCGCAGATGACGCCGCTGCACGAGACGCTGCTCGACTAGCCCGTCGGTGTTGCAGTTTCCCCGCTGGCTCGCGCCGACCGATAGAGGCGGCGAGGGTTACAGACAGGTGGCGAGCTTGCGCGGTGGCGGCTTCTTCACCGGGCGCTTGGATGCACCTTTGTCGACAATCTCGAAGCACCCGCTGAGCTTGTCGCTGTCGCTGCACTTGCCGTACTCATGCCCCTCGGCGTCGTAGTGCGAGAACATGCAGAAGCCCTGGCAGTCATTGCCGTCGCGACAGGTCTTGCCGGCATCGCGCGTCTTGCAGTTGCA
>DAORCZ010000278.1:0-8955 GCA_035345735.1 Pseudomonadota bacterium
GCGTCCCCTAACTCTGCGGCCCGAGGTCTCTCGACTACGGCGCAATTCAGCGACTATTTCAAGGCGCCAATGCGCCATGGATTATGTATGCCCATTTCCGGAATTCGGCTCCAATTTCCTGCATCATCCATTTGCGACATTACCTAGTTGTACGGTTCGCATAAGATTTTACACATGAATCACCATCGAAGTTTTTTCTCGTTACTCAATTAATAGATTTATAATCAATTCTGGTGGCAGTGATTGCCAGTTTGCCAGGCAGGAGGAGGCTGGCTAGGGGCTCAGCGTCGGGGGACGGCGGCGATGCGGAATGGCGGCGATGTTGTGCGATGACGTCTGAAGGCAGGCCCGACCGCCGTACTTTGCCAACGTCCTACTCGCGACTACGGCGCACATCGGTCGAGGGCACCCGACAAGTTGCAGCAGCTGCGGTCATGTAATTACCACATAGAGCGGCACTAAAGCACATTGCCTCATATCATTCTTCCGTACGAACATACTGAACATATCTTCGCAGATTATTTAGTTGCCCGTAATGATCACCCAACTAGAATTATTCGAAGGGCCGAGTTTTCACTCCAATTCGTAGGGGGAATACATGGTAAAACACCATCTCGCTTTTCTGGCTTTGGGATTGCTCAGCGCCTGCAACACTTCCTCTCAGTCTCCCACCAAAGATCCTATCGCAACCACATTATCGCAGATCAGTAACCGTGGACCGAATTACACTCTATTCGAAAGTGGGCAGGTGCGACCCATCGCACTATCCCCCAATAAGCGCATCCTATTTGCCGCAAATACGCCAGATAACAAGCTCGAAATTTATGATGTTAATGATTCGAATCGCGCACTTACTCACCGCGCATCGGTATCGGTGGGTCTGGAGCCGGTCGCGGTGGCCGTGCGCTCGGACTCCGAAGTCTGGGTCGTCAATCATCTGTCCGACAGTGTCAGCATCGTCCGCCTGGATCGGGGTCGCCCCCGCGTGGTCCGCACGCTGCTGGTAGGTGACGAGCCGCGCGACATCGTGTTTGGCGGCAGCGACCGCAGCCGCGCCTTCATCACCACGGCGCACCGCGGTCAGAACCGCCCTGGAGATCCGCAGCTCAGCACGCCGGGCGTCGGCCGCGCCGATGTCTGGGTGTTCGACGCCAACAGCCTGGGCGACAGCCTGGGCGGCGACCCGCTGACCATCGTCACACTATTTACCGACACGCCGCGCGCCCTGGCCGTGTCCCCCGATGGCAGCCGCGTCTACGCCGCGGGATTCCACACCGGCAACAAGACCACCACCCTTAACGAGACGGCGACTCCCGACGGAGGCGAGGCGGCAGGCGGCGTACCCGGTCCCAACGTCAACTACGCCGGACAGCCCCAGCCCGAGACCGGCGTCATCGTCAAATGGAATGGCTCGCACTGGATCGATCAGGCGGGCAAGACCTGGGACAGCTCGATCAAGTACTCGCTGCCCGACAAGGACGTGTTCGTCCTTGATGCCAACGCCAATCCGCCGGTGCAGCTATCCGGGGCAGCCGGCTTCTATGCCGAGGTCGGCTCGGTGCTCTTCAACATGATCGCGAACCCCGTCAGCGGGAAGGTCTACGTCAGCAACACCGACGCCAACAACTTCGACCGCTTCGAGGGCCCCGGCACCTTCACCGGCCACAGCCTGCGTGGCCACCTGCACGAGAGCCGCATCTCGGTCCTTGGCCCGTCGGGCGTCGTGTCGCGGCACCTCAACAAGCACATCAACTACGACACTTGCTGTAGTGCCATCCCCAACAGCGTGAACGCCCGCAGCTTGTCGCAGCCGGTCGACATGGCGATTACCGGCGATGGTTCGACGCTGTATGTCGCGGCGTTTGGTTCCAGCAAGATCGGTGTCTTCCAGACCGCGCAGCTTGAGAACAACTCGTTCGTGCCGGGCACCGCCAACCAGATCAACGTCAGCGGTGGCGGCCCGAGCGGCCTGGCTCTCGATGAGTCAAACCATCGCCTGTACGTCCTGACCCGCTTTGACAACGCGATCTCAGTCGTCGACACCCGCACCGGTGTCGAGCAGCGCCACCTGGCGATGAACAATCCCGAACCGGCGAGTGTGACCCGCGGACGACGCTTCCTGTACGACGCCTCGTACACTTCGAGCAACGGCGAGTCGGCCTGCGGCAGCTGTCACGTCTTCGGTGACTTTGACAGCCTGGCTTGGAACCTGGGCAATCCCGATGGCGACGCCCTGGCGAACCCGTCGCGGCTGCGAGAGTTCCCGGGCATCCCGAACGGCGATCCGGCGTTCCGCCCGCTCAAGGGCCCGATGGTGACGCAGAGCCTGCGCGGGATGGACAACCACGGCCCGATGCACTGGCGCGGCGACCGCACGGGCGTCAACGACGAGGCGACGGCGCAGCCCAACAGCGGACAGTTCAACGAGACACTGGCCTTCAGCAAGTTCAACCCCGCCTTCGAGGGCCTGCTCGGCCGTAGCGCCCCGCTGTCCGCATCCGAGATGGCGGCTTTCGGTGACTTCATTCTGCAGGCCACCTACCCGCCGAACCCGATCCGCAACCTCGACAACTCGCTGACAGCGGATCAGGCTGCGGGCCGCGAACACTTCTTCTCGGAAGGCGTGTTCTTCGGCGTGTCCTGCAATAGCTGTCACGTCCTCGATCTCAACGGCAACCGCGAGTTTGGCGTCCGCCGCCCGGGCTTCTTCGGGACCCAGGGCGAGCTAGTCGTGGAGACCGTCGATTTCGTGCGGCCGCAGGCGATCAAGATCCCCCACCTGCGCAACATCTATCAGAAGGTCGGTCGCTTCGGCCAAGGACGGGCGCTTCCGCCGTTCACCGACTTCGTGGGTGGGTCCGACGAACACCTGGGCGACCAGGTGCGCGGCATCGGTCTGATGCACGACGGCACGTTCGACACCGTCTTCCGCTTCATGCAGGGCCTGGCCTTCTCGCAGGTGCTGAGCCCGCACGGCTTCCTGTTTGGCCCCGCGGGTGATCCGCAGCGCCGCCAGGTCGAGGCGTTCGTGATGGCCTTCGATTCGAACATGGCACCCATCGTCGGTCAGCAAGTCACGCTCACCGCGACCAACTGGAACGTCGCCAGCCCACGCATCTCGCTGCTCATGAACCGAGCCGCGGCCGGCGAGTGTGATCTCGTTGCGAAGGCCAACTTCGGCGGGGACGAGGCCGGCTTCCTGTACGACAACAGCACGGGCTTCATCACGGATCGTCGGGGTCAGCGGAGCATCTCGCTGGGTTACCTGCGGGCTCGCGCCGCCCACACGGACTCCGCGGTGACCTTCACCTGTACGCCCCCCGGCTCCGGTGTGCGCATCGCTCTCGACTGCAACGGCAACAGCCGCTTTGATGGCGATGAGCGGGACGAGCGCGGTGACGGCCAGTGCGCCTGCCGCGGTGACGACTAGGCCACACATCCGCCCCACCCCTAGCCCGCTTTTCGCGGGCCAAGCTCACATACGTTTTCGCATTCAACTCCGACGAGACTCCCGGTAAAATCCTACTGGACTTTAGGTATTCCAAAAGATGCGCCGGGGGGCGCGTGCCCAAAAACGGGCAGAAGGGGCTGCTCTACGCAGCCTTGGGGAGACTGGCTGATGAACGGGCTACAGAACTACGCAAACCTGGAAAAGTTTCACGACGGAAGTAACAACCAGGTCTTCCGCGCGGTGCGCATCGCAGATCGCAAACCGGTGGTCATCAAGGTGCCGCGCAGCGAGTACCCCAGCACCCGCGATCTGGCTCGCCTCTACAACGAATATCATCTGCTGCGACAGGTCCACTCTCCGTCGAGCGGAACCAACGAAGCGAGCACCGGCAGCAAGCCCGCGGTGGACGGCATCGTGCAGGTCTATGGGCTGGAGCGCTTTGGTCGCTCGGCCGCGCTGATCCTAGAGAGCCTGCCCGGGCAGTCGCTGTATGGGTTGCTGAAGAGTCGCCAGCTCACCATTGCCGAGTGCTTGTCGCTCGCCATCAAGTTGACGCACTGCCTAGAGACGATCCACGCACGACAGATCGTCCATCGCGACATCAAGCCCAGCAACATCCTCGTCGACGATTCGCTTGAAACGACCCACCTCATCGACTTTGGCATCGCGGCTCCGCTGCTTAGGGACGCGCAGGCCCAGGCGGCTCCGGCAGCGCTAGAAGGCACACTCGCCTATCTGGCACCCGAGCAGACTGGGCGCATGAACCGGGCCATCGACGAACGCAGCGATCTGTACTCGCTGGGCGTCACGCTCTACGAGATGCTGACCGGCGCCCTGCCGTTTCCGATGACCGATCCGCTGGAGCTGATCCACAGCCACATCGCCCGCGTGCCCGCGCCCCCCCACAGCCTGCGCCCATCGGTGCCCGAGATTCTTTCGCAGATCGTCCTCAAGCTCATGAACAAGATGGCCGAGGATCGCTACCAGAGCGCTCGCGGCCTGCGCGCCGATCTCGAGACCTGCTTGCGGGCCTGGCGCGCGGAGCATCAGATCGCCCCCTTTGTGCTGCGAACTCAGGATCGCCCGACGGAGCTGCGCTTACCACGCAAGCTCTACGGCCGGCAGACCGAGCAGCAGCAGCTACAGACAGCGCTGGAGCACGTGCGGGGTGGCGCGATCGAGCTGGCGTTGATCAGCGGCGCCACGGGAGCAGGCAAGACGGAGCTGGTCAGCGAGCTGACCCGATCGCTGGCGCAGCATGGCGGCTATCTGGCGCGGGCCCGCTTCGAGCGACAGCAGCAGGCCGTTCCCTACGGTCCGCTGTTGCGCGCCTGCCGGGAGCTGTTGCGTCTGCTGCTCACCGAGCCGCCGCATGCCCTGCAGGTCTGGCGCCAGCGTTTCCTGGCCGCCGTCGGGAGCAATGGGCAGCTCCTCATTGAGCTCTTGCCCGAGCTAGAGATCATCATCGGCCGCCAGCCAGCGGTGAGCGCCCTGCCCCCTGTCGAGGGCAAGAACCTCTTTGGCTTGCTGTTCCAGAACTTCCTGCGGCAGTTCGCCAGCGCGCAGCACCCGCTGGTGCTGTTCCTCGACGATTTGCACTGGGCCGATGACGCGTCGGTGCAGCTGATGCGCCTGCTGCTGACCGATCCCTATGGTCATCACTTGCTGGTGATCGGCTCGTATCGCGCGGACTCGCTGAGTGAAGCGCCGCTGCTTGCGCAGCAGCTGGATGCACTGCGCAACGAGCGCGTGACAACCACGCTCCTCGCGCTGGCACCGCTGACAGCGGCCGATGTCACCGGGTTCTTGGCCGACACGCTGTCGATGCCAGAGGCCGAGGTTGGCGAGCTGGCAGCTGCGATCCTGGCCAAGACCGACGGCAATCCGTTCTTTATCGGTCAGTTCATGAGCGGCCTAGCGAATGAGGGGCTGCTTACCTACAGCGTCGGACAGGGCCGCTGGGAGTGGTCGCTGTCGCGCATTCAAGGGCTGCCCGCCACGGACAATGTGGCCGAGCTGATGGTAAGCAAGCTGCGCCAACTCGGCCCGCGTGCGCTGTCGTTCCTGCAGGCGGCCTCCTGCATCGGTACCCAGTTCGAGCTAGACACCGTGGCTCAGCTCTGCGCGATGAGCGAGGGCGAGCGAGGCGAAGCGCTGACCGAAGTGGTGCAGGCGGGGCTGATCTTGTTGCCCGAGGGCGCCTCGTATCTGGCGGGCTCGGTGTTGTCGCCGCCAGAGGGCAGCAGCCCAACCGGCGCGGCGAGTGATCCCGGCGGGGTCTTTAAGTTCCTGCACGAGCGTGTGCAGCAGGCGATCTACGCCACCCTCGATACCGAGAGACGTCAGACCTATCACCTCAAGCTGGGGCAGCTACGGCTCTCGCAGTGGGGCAAGGACGCGCCGAGCACGCGGCTCTTCGATCTGGTCAATCACCTGAACCTGGGCAGCCCACAGATGCGGGCCAGCGATGATCGGGCAGCGCAGCTCGAACTGGCGCGGCTGAACCTCGCCGCTGGACTGCGCGCCAAGGCCACTGCGGCCTTCCATGCCGCGGTCGGTTTCTTTGCCGCCGGCACGGCGCTGCTGCTGGATTCAGCGTGGGACGAGCAGCATGATCTGATCTTCCAGCTAAGCCTAGAGCGTGGCCACGCCGAGTTCCTAAACGGCAACTTCACCGAGGGTGAGGCTCAGCTCAGGGCACTGATGCCGAGGTGCACCTCGGCCGTCGAGCGCGGCCTGATTTGTCTGCGGCTGACTGAGCTGATCTACGCCCGCGCGGACTTCGCTGGCTCGATCCAGGTTGGCCTAGAGGGGCTGCAGCTTCTGGGTATGGAGCTGCCATCGAGCGAGCAAGCGTTTCCCGCCTTCCTGGCCGAACGCGCCGAGATCGATCGCGCGATGGAGGGCCGCTCGGTTCAGGATCTCGTCAACCTGCCCATCAACCAAAGCGCCGAAGTCGACGTGATGGTGCGGCTGATCTTCGCCATCGCCTCGCCGGCCTACATCCTGGGTACGCCGCTTTATCCGCTGCTCATGGCGCGGCAGATCACGCTGTCGCTGCGACACGGTCTAAGCCCCGCCACCAGCTATGCGTGCGCGGCCTACGCCTTCTTCCTCGCCAATGTCCTCGGCGAGCCGAAGGCTGGCCAGCAGTACGGTCAGCTCGCCCTGGCCATGAATGATCGCGTTTCCAACGGCAACATGGCCAGCCGCATCCACCTGCCGCTCGGCTCCTTCCTGCACTTCTGTCTGCCGATCAAGGAATCGATCTCGCAGTACGAGCGGGGCCGACAAGACGGCCTGGCCTGCGGCAACTTTGGGGATCTCTCGCTGACCTGCAGCATGCAGGCCCAGCTCTCGGTCTACACCACCGAAGATGTCAACCAAGCCCTGCATGACGTCGAGGCTTCGCTGGTCCTCATGCAGCGCACCAAAGACGTCATGAACACCATGAGCTTGCGGCAGGTCCGCCAGCTCTTCCTGGCGCTGCTCGGCCGCACCAAGAAGCCAAGCAGCCTCAGCGACGATGGATTCGACGAAGATGCCGAGTTCGCCGGGCTGCGCCAGGCCGGCATTGGCTACCCGCTGATCGTCTTTTCGTGGCTCAAGCACACCCTGCTGTACTTGTTCGGCGAGTACGACGAGGCCTGCAAGCTGGGCCTGGAAGCGACGGCCTGGTTCCCCTCGGCGCCGGGTCTGCCGCTGCAGACGCACTTCATGTTCATGCTCTGCCTCTCCCTGCTGGCCCGCTACGATCGGGCCACGGCCGAGGAGAAGGTCGAGTACGAGGCGCAGATCGAGCGCCTGCACAAGCAGCTTGCCGTCTTTGCCGGCCACTGCGCCGCCAACTACGCCCATCGCGAGCGCCTGGTCGCTGCCGAGCGGGCTCGCGTGGCCGGCCACACGACGGAGGCGCTGCTGCTATACGAGGAAGCCATCGCCTCAGCGCACCGCAGCGGCTTTCCGCTGCACGAGGCCCTGGCGCTGGAACTGGCCGGTCGGTTCCATGTCAGCGCCGGCCGCGCCAAGCTGGCGACCTACTACCTGACCGAAGCGCTGTACGCCTACCTGCACATCGGCGCGACCGCCAAGGCCAATGCGCTGCTGAGCCAATACCCCGAGTACCTGCGGGCCGAGACGCGGGCCCTACAGGGTTTGAGCCGCAGCGAGCTGACCTCTCGCGGCACCACCTCTAGCTCTAGCTCTAGCTCCAGCTCGACCAGCCACCACAGCACCGACGAGCGCATCGATGTGAACTCGGTCCTGCGGGCCTCCGAGATCATCTCGCGCGAGCGGGCCCTGGATAAGGCCGTCGACCAGATCCTGCACACCGTGCTGACCAGCGCGGGCGTGCAGCGCGGCTATCTGTTCCTCGACCGCGGCGGCGCGCTAGAGCTCGAAGCCGCACGCACCATCTCGCCTGACAGCGTGCGCACCAGCCTGGGCATTGCTCTCGACTCGCTGGGCCAACCCGGCGGTGCCCACGAAGACCTAGCGCTGAGCGTGGTGCACTACGTCGTGCGGACCCGCGAGGTGGTGGCCCTGACCCTGGGCGTGACCGACCCACGCTTTGTCAACGACCCCTACCTGCTGTCGGCTAAGCCCTACGCCGTGCTCTGCCTACCGCTCGTCAGTCAGGGACGGCTGACCGGTCTCCTCTATCTTGAGAACAACGTCGCGCAGGTGACGTTCTCGGCGGCTCGCATTGATCTGCTGCGCATCCTCTCGGCGCAGGCTGCGACCGCGATTGAAAACGCCCTCCTGCTGCAGCGCCTACAAGGGGTGACGGAGAAGCTGCATCGGACCAACGAGCTCCTTGAAGCCCAAGTCGCCGAGCGCACGGCCGAGCTACAGCACTCAAACAGCGAGCTGCAGGGGGCCAATGACCGCCTGCAGGTCGAGCTCGCCGAGCGCACGCGCGCCGAACAGGCCCGTGCCGAGCTACAAGGACAAATGCTGGAGGCGCAGCGCGAGCGGCTGGCTGAGATGTCAACGCCGCTGATTCCGATCACCTCGCGCATCATGGTGATGCCGCTCATCGGCACGGTCGACTCCGAGCGCGCCTCGCAGATCTTGGAAGTCGCACTGACCGGTGCCCAGCACAGCGCCGCCAGCGTGGTCATCCTCGACATCACCGGCCTGCGCCACATCGACACCAGCATCGCCGGCTCGCTGCTCAAGACCGCGCGCGCGCTGCGCCTGCTGGGCTCCCACGCCATCCTGACCGGTATCCGCGCCAACGTCGCCCAGACGCTGGTCGGACTCGGTGTCGAGCTCAGCACGCTAGAGACGCGCAGCACGCTGCAGAGCGCAATCGCCTCCGCCCTCCGTCATACAGGCGAGACGCTGCGCTAACGCGTCTCGGCCCCGTCCTCCTTTCCCCACTGCCACCCCGCTCCTCCCAGCTCGCCACAGGCGGCGAGACGCTCTCCTACGCTCACCAGACTCCCTTTTTGGTACCTCGACACACCTGTCTCTGTCCCGGTATCGCGGCGCGGTATCGC